>JAGQIY010001162.1 GCA_020430865.1 Myxococcales bacterium | reverse complement strand
TGGCGACGAAGAGCTTGCTCGGGAGGCCCACGTCTTGGTGGCGGAGATCGCCTGGAACCGTGGGGACGAGAGCCTCGCCACCGAGCATATCCGTGCGGCAGTGTCACTTCGGGACGAAGTGGCCGAGAACCTCGGCGGCGCCTATCGCGAGGTGTACCTGGCGCGGCCAGATCTGCGCAGCCTGACTCAGCTCGAGGCGACGCTGATCGAGCCCAGCAGCGAAGTCGGACCTGCGCCGGTGAGTCGCAGCACCGGCTGGTCTCGCGCGGCGGCGCGGCGCGAGCGCGAGTACGTTGGCCGACATCCCAGCGTGAAGAAGCTGTTGTCGTCTGCCGCACGGGTCGCGGAGACCGACTCGACGGTGTTGATCCACGGCGAGAGCGGCTCTGGAAAGGAGCTGGTCGCCGAGGCGCTACACCGAGCGAGTCGCCGCCGCTCGGGCCCGCTGGTCAAGGTCAACTGCGGAGCGCTGGTCGAGACGCTCTTGCTGAGCGAGCTGTTCGGGCACGAGAAGGGCGCGTTCACGGGCGCCAACTCTCGCAAACGAGGTCGCTTCGAGCGCGCCCACGGCGGGACGCTGTTCCTCGACGAGATCGGTGACATCTCCCACCGGACCCAGGTCGCGTTGTTGCGTGCGCTGGAGGAGGGGAGCATCGAGCGCGTCGGCGGCTCCGCGCCCATCTCTGTGGACGTCCGTATCGTCTGCGCCACCCACCGAGACCTCAAGCGCCTCGTGGAGCGAGGTGAGTTCCGTGAGGATCTATACTATCGTCTGAGCGGGATCACGCTGCAGGTGCCCGCGCTGCGCGATCGTCTGAGCGACTTGCCGGCGCTGTGCGGGGCGCTGCTCGACTCGATCGCCCGGGAGCGGGGCGAGACGCCCAAGCAGGTGGACGCTGGTGCGCTGGATCTACTGGCGCAGCACCGCTGGCCAGGCAACGTGCGTGAGCTGGAGAACGCGCTGCGGGTAGCGAGTCTGTTTGCGGAATCGAACCAGATTTGCTGCGAGGACTTCACCCAGCACGTGGAAGCTCTGGCGCGCGTGGCAGAGGCCCAAGCCGTCGCACCGAGTTCCGTTTCCCAGCCCACCGCTGTGTCATTTCCCCCCATCTCCCAGACTGGACTCTCTCAGAGTTCACCGCGAGAGGAAGCTCCCTCCGAGGAGATCGTGGCGGGGGGGGCCTATCATCAAATCCGAGATCAGGGGGTTAGCCTCAGCGATCTCAAGCGCCAGATTGAACGCGAGTGCATTGCACGAGCGCTCGAGGAGACCGGGGGGAATATTACCCGGGCTGCCGGCGTCTTGGGCATGAAGCGCCCGCGTCTCAGTCAGCTGGTGAAGCAATACGGTCTGACCACGAATCAGCAAGACTCCTCCGCCGACGAATCATCGTCTCCGCTGGCTGGGGGATCCGAGGATGAATCATGAAAGCTTGCGACCCCAAAACACGCCGGTTGGCAACCCCCAGCTTGCTCGCTGGGCTGCTCGCCTTACTCGCGCTGACCGGGAGTGCAGGCTGTGCGATGGACACGCTGCCCGAGGAGGATGCGCAGTCGCAGACGGGCGCGCTGATCCAGGAGCAGAACCAGCCAGCCGAAGAGTCGGAGTTCGAGCAGGCGGAGTCCGCTCCGGATGAGGATCCGCTGCCAATGGGCACGCAGTCGGACGATCCGACCCCGGTCCCGTGGCACGAAGAGGATCCAGCGCGGCTTGGGCAGGCGGGCGATCCCACTCCACTGCCGTGGGACAATCACGTCGTCGACATCAGTCAGACCACTGCTAGCCAGCACGCGAAGTAGGCTGCTCTCGACAGGGCGCTCAGCCGGTTCTACCCCCAGGGCGACAGGCCGCCCCGCCTCGCGGCAACAGAGCGCCCCACCGCGCGGCAACCCGTGGTGCTGGGTGCGGTGCCGCCTGCTAACCTCTGGGCGTGGATCTCCGCACCCGCACATCGCTGTTCTGTGGCGCGCTAGCGCTCGCCATCGCGGTGTCGATGCTGCTGCGGGGTAGACCGCAGCGCCCCCAGATATTCTTCGCAGCATTCGCGGCGGACATTGGCCTCTGGTACCTCGCCCAGTGGCTCTATCATTTTATCCGTGCGGATGTATGGGCCCACTTCACCGCGCTGCTCGCGGTGCTGCTGCCACAGTTCGCCTTGCACCTCTTCGAGGCCGTCGTGCCTCAACCGGAGCGGCGCTCGACGCTGCTGCGCGTCGCGCGCTTGCTGTTGATCCCCATGTTGGTGGCGGTGCTGTCGCCAATCCATGGGCATGGTTTGGTGCGCGGCGCGGTCTTCCTCTACGTCTTCGGCTTGATCGCGGCCGGTCTGTGGTCGCTGGCCCTGCGTGGTCAGAAGAGCGACTCGCGCGCAACCCAGCGGCGCGTCCGGTTTCTTGTGCTGATTGGCGCGCTGGCGACCCTGTTCACGCTGGGTGATTTCCTGTGGTTCATCGGTGCACCCCTGCCACCGGTCGGTGCAGTGCTGAGCATCGTGTTCCTTTTCGTGCTGGCGGAGTCGATGTCCCGCGAACGCTTGCTCGACCTCTACGAGATACTCGGGCAGCTCGTGGTGTCCACCGCACTGGCGTTCTCGCTCGCCGGGATCTTCTACGTCTTTGTGGTGTTGGTCGGCGGCTTCAACACCATGTACCTGAACGCCGTTCTGGCGGCGATCGTGATCTTGGTGCTTTTCGAGCCCCTGCGCGCGAAGGTCGAGGAGTACATCCAGCGCCTGTTCTTTCTGGAGCGCGTCGACCTGGACAAAGCCGTCACTTCCGCGCGGAGAGCACTGCTGCACGTGCTCCAGGTCGAGGAGATGACTCAGGTCGTGATCTCCGCGTTGGAGAGCTCCCGGCGCGCCACTGGCGCCGCGCTCTACCTGCGCAACCCCGGTGGCACGGACTTTCGCCTGGCCGATGCCTTTGGAGCGCCGATGCCCCCGCTCGTCGACGCCGCCACCGCGCGACCCCTCGTCGAGCGCCTGGAGGCCGGAACATCCGTGCTCCTCGAGGAGCTGGAGGGGGACGTGAATCGCCACGGTCCCGGCGAGACACGAGACGCCACCAGCGACCGCCAGGTGCTTGCGGCGGCAGAGCTGCTCGGTCCGCTGTCGAGGGGCTTGTGCCTTGGGGTGCGAAGCGAAGACGGAGAGCTACTGGGGATGCTGCTCGTCGCCGACGAGCGAGTGCGCGACGCGTTCAGTCCCGACGAGGTCGTGCTGATCGAGTCGCTTACGGTTCAGATGGGCGTGGTGATCGAGAACTCGCGCGTCTACCAGCGGCTGCAAGAGCGAGATCGCCTCGCGGCGCTGGGCCAGATGGCTGCGGGGCTGGCCCACGAGATCAAGAATCCACTCGGCGCCATCAAGGGCGCGGCCCAGCTCCTCAACGAGCCGGTGGCCGGGGAGCAGTCCAGCATCGACGCCGAGTTCCTGGGCATCATCCTCGAGGAAGTCGAGCGCCTCGACCGCGTAGTTGGTTCAGTGCTCGACTACGCCCGACCGTCGAAGTCCAATCTTGGTACGACCGATGTGAACTCGGTCGTCCAGCGCACGATCCAGCTGCTGCGTGCGGACGCGCCGGATGGTTGTGAGCTGGTGGCGAACCTCGACGAGCACCTCCCACTCGTGCGCGCCGACGCCGAGCACCTCAGGCAAGTGCTGATCAACCTGGTGAAGAACGCAGTTCAAGCCGGAGCAGAGCGGGTGGAGCTCCTCACGCGACCCGCCAGGGACAACCGCATGCTGGGAGAGGTCAGTGAGGATGACGTCGGCTGGGTCGAGCTCTGCGTGGTGGACGATGGCCCCGGCATCGTCCCGAAGCTGATGGACAAGCTGTTCCTCCCGTTCTTCACCACCAAGGACAAGGGCACCGGCCTGGGCCTGGCGATCAGTCAGCGACTGGTTCAGGAGATGGGAGGCACGATCGTCGCAGCGTCCGATGAAGGAGGGGCGCGCTTCACGATCACCTTGCCGGCGACGAGCAAGGACTCGGTGAGCCTCGTTCCGCCACCCCGCGGGGTTGAGGAGTCAAGCGCGCGCTCCAGTTTGTCCCGAGATGGCCGCCGTCCCCGTGACGCGTCACGAGACCAGCTGGCCGGGTCTCCCGGAGACGATCTGGTTCCTGAAGGCTAGTTGCTGGGATGGTGCGCCTCGGATGCACCACCCTGAGACTTATTGATGCACCTCACCCCCAAAAAACGATGCAGATTGGGCGCTGGAAGCCGGGCGCGAGCGCCTTGGGGACCACGCTTTTCGTCGGGCCTGACCGTACCTCGAGCAAAGCCCTGGCTACTTGCTTTGCGACACGTGAGCGCTTGACCCTATCTATTCTGAATGCCTATCCTTTTGATCCTCGTACACGCGTCTTGGGGCGGGTGTGGGGCTGAGCTCCAGCATGGCAATGGCCGACAGAATCGCGCCCAGTTCTAGCGGCTCGCAGTCTCCGTCAGGAGGTGGGGGGCTCGCCCTCCGTTTCATCTCTGGCAAGTACCAGGGCGGTGAATTCCCCCTGGAGAACGACCGCGAGATCTACATCGGACGCTCCAGCGATCTGGAGATGGTGCTCGTCGAGGAGATGGTGTCGCGCAAGCACGCGCGGATCACCGTTCGCGGTGGCGACATCACCATCGAGGACTTGGGGTCCACCAACGGCACCTTCGTCAATGGTGAGAAGATCGAGCACGCGAACCTGAAAGAGGGTGACCGGGTGCTGATCGGCACCAGCATCCTGAAGGTCGTCTCCACCAGTGGCTCGCAGGCGGGGATCCGCGTGCCGGCAGGTGGAATGCAGAGCGCGGGGCGCAACCGCACGATGGCTGGCTCCGACGAGGGGCCTCGCATGAGCGGTGCCATCGAAGAGGTGCCGCTCCCCGACCTGTTGCAGCTCTTTGGTACCTCGAGGAAGAGCGGCGTTCTCGTGGTCAGCACCGAGCACAACGCCGGACGCATCCACCTGAAGCAGGGAATCGTGCACTTCGCGAGCATCGACTCGAGCCCCGATCTCCCAGGGCTGAAGGCGATCTATCGCATGCTGACCTGGCAACGGGGTCTGTTCCAGCTGGATCCCCCCGAGGAGCGCAACTTCGACAACCCGCTCGATCTCCCAGTTCAAGAGATCCTGATGGAGGCCTTCCGTCAGCAGGATGAGTTCGGGGTCCTGCAGGAGAAGCTGCCTGGGAGCGAAGTGCCGCTGATGCTCTCGGTGCCTCTGGAACCCAAGCTGAGTGAGCTAGCAGCCAAGGAACTGGACGTCCTCCAGCTGGCATTGAACTCTCCGGATCTCGGCGCCGTCATGGATCAGAGCGGCCTGTCGGATCTCGAGACGGGCGAGATCGTGCTCAAGCTCTTGAGCAAGAAGTACCTGACTTCAGCCGAGTAGCGTCGCAGGGTCCAGGGAGCTGGCGCTGCCACGGTTCCGTGAGGCAAGGCTTCGACTTGGTGTCGACCGAACGAACAATTCCGCGGGGATGCTAGCGGCGGCGCGCCCGATGGTGTTCGAGGTGTGTTGGCGGTGTGGGACGCCGGACGCTGCGGCGGAGCCGGGCGTCAACCACGGCACGATGACGCCGGCGGGGCGGAAGTCGGCCAGTCGACGCGAGAGGACGCGTGGATTTCCGGACCTCCGCCGAGCCTTCTGGAGCCCGGTTTCAGGGGTTGGGGGTGAGGGCGCGCCGCTCGGCTAGCCAGGACGCTGACAGCGCTCGGTCTGGTGAGCTGTATACTGCAGCCCGGAGGCTCGAGATATGCCATTCATTGCAGTCTCCGTGTGCCCTCGGTAGAACCCCCCGCGGAGGTTCCGGTGGACGTTGTTTGTGTAGGAGGAGGCCCAGCGGGGCTCTATTTCGCGGCGTTGCTCAAGCAGTCTCATCCCGAGGTGCGGGTACGCGTGTACGAGCGCAATCGCGCTGACGACACGTTCGGCTTTGGCGTGGTGTTCTCGGATCGCACCATGGACAACCTGCGTGAGGCGGACGAGCCGAGTCAGATCGCAATCACGCAGAGCTTCGCGCACTGGGACGACATCGATATTCATTACCGCGGGGAAGTAACTACGTCAGTCGGGCACGGCTTCGCGGGCATGAGTCGCAAGCGCCTGCTCAGCATCCTCCAAGACCGCGCCAGGGACCTCGGCGTGGAGCTCCACTTCGAGCACGACGTCAGCGACGTCTACCAGCTCCAGGATGCCGATCTGGTGATCGCGGCGGACGGTATCAATAGTCAGATCCGCAGCACGCTTGCCGCCGACTTCGACCCGGACATCGACGACCGGCCGAATCGCTTCGTGTGGCTCGGGACCACGTTTCCATTCGGCGCCTTCACGTTCTACTTCAAGCAGAACGAACACGGCTTGTTCCGTGTTCACGCCTATCGCTATGCGAAGGACAGCTCGACGTTCATCGTGGAGTGCACGGAGGAGGCCTGGCGTGCGGCTGGCTTCGCTGATTTCAGCGAGGAACAGACGATCGCCTACATGGAGCGGCTCTTCGCCGAGGAACTCCAAGGGCACCGGCTGGTAGGAAACAAGAGCGTCTGGCGGCACTTCGCCACGGTGAAGAACGGGCGCTGGTGGACCCGGCTCCAGCAGGGCGGCAAGCCGGGACCCCACGTGGTGCTCCTGGGCGATGCCCTGCACACGGCGCACTTCTCCATCGGCTCCGGCACCAAGCTCGCCCTGGAAGACGCCATCGACTTGCACCGGGAGATCACGTCCAGGTGTTTCGATGGAGTCGCAGATGAAAACCGCGCGGAAAAATTGTCCGAGGCGCTCGCTGCCTTCGAGCAGGAGCGCCGCAGCGTCGTCGCGAGCATCCAGCGCGCGGCGCAGGTGAGCCTCGAGTGGTTCGAGAATACAGAGCGCTACATGGGCCTCGAACCGCTGCAGTTCGCGTTCAGCCTGCTCACGCGCAGCCTGCGCGTGAATCACGCGAACCTGCAGCTCAGGGACCCGGTGCTCACCGGACGTGTCGATCGCTGGCTGGCCTCCCAGGCTGCAGCCCAAGTCGGCGCGCCCACGTCTCCCCAGCTTCCGCCGATGTTCACGCCCTTGAAGCTTCGACAGCTCGTCCTGCCGAACCGCATCGGCGTGTCTCCAATGTGCCAGTACTCGGCTGATGATGGCTTGGTGAACGACTGGCATCTGGTTCACCTGGGAAGCCGAGCGATCGGAGGCGCTGGCCTCGTGATGTGTGAGATGACCGCCATCAGCCGTGAGGCGCGCATCTCTCCAGGCTGTGCAGGCCTCTACGCCGAGGAGCACGTGGCAGCCTGGCAACGCATCGTAGATTTTGCGCGCGCGAACTCGGATGCCAAGCTGGGCATCCAGCTCGGGCACGCTGGGCCCAAGGGCGCGACCGAGCTGCCTTGGCTTGGAGAGAAGCCCTTGGAGAGCGGCGCCTGGCCGCTCATGGCCGCTTCGGCGCTGCGATACGCGCCCGAGAGCCAAACTCCCCGCGCGATGACGCGAGGGGACATGGAGCGCACTCGCGACGACTACGTCGCCGCAGCGAAGCGCGCGCTCGCGGCGGGCTTCGACCTGCTGGAGGTCCACATGGCTCACGGCTACTTGCTGGCCAGCTTCGTGTCACCGCTACTCAACCGTCGGGACGACGAATACGGTGGCAGCGTCGAGGGGCGCATGCGCTATCCGCTCGAGGTGCTCGACGCGGTGCGCGAGGTATGGCCCGACGAGCGCCCGTTGAGTGTGCGCATCTCGGCTTGTGACTGGCATCCGGGTGGCATCACGGCAGATGACGTCGTCGAGCTGGGGCAGCTGCTCAAGGAGCACGGCGTCGACATCATCGATGTTTCCACTGGGCAAACTGTCGCGTCCCAGCGGCCGGAGTACGGGCGCTTGTATCAGACGCCGTTCAGCGAGCTGGTTCGGCTGACCTCTGGCCTGCCGACGATG
>JAGQIY010001161.1 GCA_020430865.1 Myxococcales bacterium | reverse complement strand
TGACGGTGCCGTGCTTGATCCCCGTCGGGATCACCTTGCGAAACAGCTTCTGAACCTGCTCTGGTCGCGCGTCCGTGGCGATGTCCCAGTCGTTTCGGATCGAGTCGGCGCTGCCCTCGGGGGCGAGCAGGAGATCTCGCACACAGCCTCCGACCACCCATGAGCGATGCCCAGCGCGCTGCAGGGTCCGGCAGAGCCGGAGCACGTCGCCTGGGACTGCGTCCTTCAGAACTCGAAGATCCACGATGGGCCGGCTTATAGCGCAGCCCGCGCGCTCAGGCTCCCCTCAGTGTCGGCCGACGCCCGCAGCGCGAAGCCAGGCGGGGGCTGAGCTCAGTTCCAGGGGTTTACGATGTCGCTGCCACCGATCTGAGGCTTGGGCTTGGGCTTCGAGTGGGTCTTTGGTTCGGGCTTCGAGGTGGGCTTGGTGACCGGGCGCACGTAGCTGCCCGCCGCCTTGGCCTCCTTCTCGAGCTTGATCGAGTGCTTCGTTTCCTTGCCGTCCAGGCTGAGCTTCTGGGCCTTGTAGCCTTCCGCGCGGATTTCCACGTCCACCGTCTCGCCCTCGGGCACCTTGAGCGACACGGGGGAGGCCCCCAGATCCTCTTCACCCCTGAAGACGTGCGCCTCGAGGGGCGCGACGGCGAGGATCACTTCCGTCTGTCTCGGCTCGGCGGGCTTCGGGGTGACGGTCGCTGCGGCGGTGGTCACCGGTGTCTCGGTCTTGAGCGTCTCTGGCGCGGGCGTCGATGTCGGCTGAGTCGCGCTGCTGGGCGGGCTCACGGCGAAGATCGTCCCCACGATGGCGATCGCGGCGACGACCCCTGCGACGCCCGCGTAGAGTGGCCACTTCGAGCGTCCCCGGCGTCCTGGATCGGCGGGCACCGGCGCCGGCATGGCGCCCTTGTTGAAGTAGTCCGCGGGGACGTTGAAGCCACCGGAGCGCTGCATCATCTCAGGCACTGCCGTGGGGATATTGCCCGTCTCCAGGCGGTTCAGGTCCTCCACGAGCTCGTTCATGTCCTGGTAGCGCTGCTCGGGGCGCTTGCTCAGACACTTGAGGATGATCGCTTCGAGACCAGGCGGCACCTCGTTCGGCTGCGGCACGAGGGCGCGGATCGGGACCGGCGCCTTGTACATGTGCTGCGTGAGGATGCCCATGAAGTTGTCGGCGTCGAAGGGCACCTTGCCGCTGGCCATCTCGTAGAGGATGACGCCCAGCGCATAGATGTCGACGCGATGATCCACAGGCGCCCCCGCGGCCTGCTCGGGGGACATGTAGTGCGGTGTGCCAAAGACGGAGCCAGCCCGGGTGATGCCATGTTCGGCGGTCGAGACCTTGGCGATGCCGAAGTCCAGGATCTTGACGAAATCCTTCTCTTTGCCGCGATCGATCAGGAAGATGTTGTCCGGCTTGAGGTCGCGATGCACGATCTCGACGTCGTGGGCGGCCGCGAGGCCCTCGGCGAGCTGTCGCCCGATGTGGACGATTCGCTGTATCCCCAGGGCAGCGCCCCCGTCGATCAAGCTCGAGAGTGGCGTGCCCTCCAGGTACTCCATCACGAAGTAGGTGGAGCCGTCCGGGAGCTGGCCGAAGTCGCTGATGTCGATGATGTGCGGGTTGCCGATCGAACTCGCCGCCTTGGCCTCGATCAGGAAGCGTTCGGTGACCTCGGTGTCGCGCGCCAGGTCCGCGCGCAAGATCTTCATCGCGACCTTCTTGTCGATGATCTTGTGGCGGCAGCGATAGACCACGCCCATGCCGCCCTCGCCCAGGATGGCCTCCACCTTGTAACGATCATCGATGGTACAGCCGAGGAACGGATCGGGCTTCTTGCCGAACTCCACTGCGGGCATGTCTGGGAGCGAGGCCATGCTCCCGGGCGCGATGGTGGCGAGCTTCAGCCCCCCGGTATCGGCGCGCTTCGACTCCAGGGGCGGGTCGGGGTAGGAAACGGCGCCGGCCGCCTCGCTCTCCATCGTCTTTTGCCGTTGTTCGCTCACGACCGACTCCACTCTAATGAGGTGACCTGGAAGAATCACCGCTCATCTGCGCTCATTCGTCCCTGCCTGCTCGCGAGGGCCCGAGTGTTTCCATGCTGAGAAATTGGTTTCTACGGTCGAGCCCGAGCGCTCGACCTAGGAACTTCATGCGAACTTCCGATACGGGCGCGTATTCTGGGCAGCGTCCGCCCATCGGTCGGACGATTGCTGCAATATCCGTGCTCGCGTTTCCACCCCAGATCCAGGCGCCTGCTCTGCGAGTCCTGGGTGCTGGCCTGGCTCGCGTGGGCACATTTCCCGGGTCTGGTGTCGCGGGGCATTCGCGGCTGGACCGGCATCCAAGGTTCACGCCGGTGCGCAGGCCTCACGGGTCCGCAAAGGTTGCAGACCCTGGAATCCAGGATCGGGCACGCAAGCAAAGCGTCGGTCAAGCGTTGAGCCGATCCGCGCCTCAGCTATAAGACCGGCGGGTCCAGCCGGTGGCCCGAGAGACAGCATGGGATTCCCCCTCCAGATCGCCCTGCGCTACATGGGCTCCAAGAAGCGCGCCTTCGTGTCGTTGGGCACCTCGCTCGCGATTCTCGGCGTGGCGCTGGGCACGGCGTGTCTGTCCATCGTGGTCAGCGTGACCGGCGGATTCCGTTCGGAGTTCCGTGAGAAGGTGCTCGGCGTCAACGCTCATGTGCTGGTGCTGAAATACTCGAGCGACTTCCGCGAGTACCGCAGCGTCATGCAGGACATGAAGGACGTCCCGGGAGTGATCGGCGTCGCCCCGTTCGTCATCAACCCGATGATGGTCAGTCACAAGGACAAGACCGCGACCGGCGTGCTGCTCAAGGGCGTCGATCCGAAGCTGTTCGGTGACGTGCTCGATCTGCCGAAGCACATCGTCGAGGGCAGCACGGAAGGTCTACGAGCCGTCGGGGCAAAGCCGCCGGAGTCCAGTCGTCGAATGCGCATCCGCGAGTCTCCCTTGGATGCTCCTGGAGGCACCAAGGGTAACCCGAACTACATCGTCGATCTGGAAGACTCGGTGAGGGATGGCGGCGTCTCTGCCAAGGATCTGCTGGACGACACGCAGGACGCCGATGCCTCCGACGAGCAGCCCGACGCTGCGCCTGGTGAACCGGAGGCTGAGCAGAGTGCTGCGCGGGAGCGCGGTGAGACCCCAGGGGCACCTGGCGCGTCTCCCCCCCCGAACTCGGATGCGCTCCCGGAGGATGCGCCCCAGGGTTCGATCGTCCCGGAGGGGGGCTACGAGAGCGTGCTGCCCGACCCGGATTTCATCCCCGAGGAACTGGACGAGGACCCCTGCAAGAGCGCGGAGTTGGTGAAGAAGCTGCCCGGCATCATCATCGGCAAGAGCCTCGGGGAGTACCTGGGCGCGGGTATCGGCTCGTGCCTGCAGGTCACCTCACCAACGGTGGGCTTCTCGTTCGGCTCGGGAGGTTTCCGACCGCCGGTCGCAAAGCGTTTCCGTGTGATAGCGATCTTCGACGCTGGCTTCGACCAGTACGACTCGAAGCTGGTCTACACCGATCTCTACGAAGCGCAGGCCTTCCACAGCAACGGCGACAGCGTCACCGGCGTGGAAATGAAGATCGATCACATCGACGACTCACAGCACGTGAAGGCGCTGGTGGACGAGAAGCTCAAGAGTTCCATCTATCACACGATGGACTGGAAGGAGCTGAACCACGGCCTGTTCACGGCGCTTCAGATCCAGCAGATCACCATCAGCCTGGTGCTGGCGTTGATGATCTTGGTTGCTGCCTTCACCGTGCTGGCGACGCTGATCATGGTCGTGCTCGACAAGAAGAAGGAGATCGCCGTGATGAAGGCGATGGGCGCCACGGACTGGGCGCTGGTTCGAGCCTTCCTCTACCAGGGCGGGATCATCGGCGTGCTCGGGGCCGGCTCGGGACTCGGGCTCGGCTACGCCGTCTGCTACTACCTCACGGTGGATCCATTCCCGCTGGACCCAAAGGTCTACTTCATCTCCTACCTACCGGTGCAGGTGGATCCTGTTTGGTTCCTCGCGGCAGGGTTCTTCTCCGTTGCGGTGTGCCTGATCGGAAGCCTGTGGCCCGCCGTTCATGCGGCTCGCTTGCGTCCGGCGGAGGCGTTCAGGGAGCAATGATCGCTGCCCCCGGGCGAGTCGGCGCGGAGCGCCCGCGAGCAGCGTCTCGCGCCGGGGCTATAGCAGCGTCGGGAGCTGCGAACGGCGCAGCAGGCCCATGACTCGAGCAGCGAGCTCGGGTGCCCGGAAGGGTTTCGGAACGAAGTCGTCAGCGCCGGCGTCGAAAGCGGCCACGATGTCTTCGCTGGCGGAGTGTGCCGTGAGGAACAGGATCGGCAGCCGGGTCCCGATCTGACGTAGCCTCGCGCACAGCTGGAGGCCGGTCATGCCAGGCAGGTTCCAGTCGAGCACCATCAAGTCGAAGCGCTCCGTGCGCAAGACGTCGAGCGCTTGCTCCGCGCTGGACGCGACCTGCGTCTCGTATCCCGCGTGGCTGAGCAGGGCGCCGACGACGCGCTGAAGATCCCGATCGTCGTCGACCAGGAGCACTCGCGTGTTCGGTGGAACATTTTCCACATAGGAAATCCGGTTCGCGGGTACGCTGGGTGGTGGCAGACTCGCGCGGCTGTCCTCCTCCTGCGTGAAGTCCAGGAGGTGCTCCCAGTCGCGCTCTTCGAACGCGAGGCGCACGCCGGCGCCTCGATCGGCGACGCAGGCAGCGACGGACGTGGACTCCTCACCAACGCAGAAGTGAGCGAGCACCCACTCGCCTTCACGAAAGCGCTCGCCGGTGGGCAGATCGAGATCCTGATCATCGCCGCTCAGCTCCAGCTGGCTCGCCAGCTGAGTTAGCGACTCGAAGCGAAACACCACGGACCGCACGAGCCGGAGACTAGTACAAGCCGCCCCTTGCGCTACCGACTCGGTGCGCTTTCCTTGCGACCTCTCAGCGTGGCAGGCGCCAGCGCGAGATCAGCAGACACAACAGGCTGAGTGATGCGAGAAGCAGGCCACTCGCCAGCTGAGGCAGGTTGGCGGGCGGGGTTGCACCGAGCAGGTTGGCGACATGAGCGCGTGGAAATGGCAACGCGAGCGCCCCGGTGGTCGCGCCGAGGAGCCAGTCCGCGCCCACGAACCAGACTCGGGCGTGGCCATGCCTGCCCAAGCCAGAAGCAGCCGTGAGGTAGCAGGCGTAGGCCAGACCCGCTTGGACGCCGATCCCTCCGGAGAGCGCGCCGTCGAGTCCGTTGCCTCCGGCGAGGAGCACGGTCTCCAGCGCGAGAACCCCGAACCACAGCCCGAGGACGATTGCCAAACCAAGCCACAGGCCGAGCACCGTCGCGCGTCGGTCAGCGCCCCAGCGGGCGGGCTCGGCGACGCTCTCGAGCAGGGAACCCGAGGCGAAGGCGCGTCGACTGAGGGAGAGCGCCCCGAAGGGCATCACCAGGCCAAACGCGAGACCGAGCAGGCTGAGCTGCAGCCCGTCGCTCTGCTGGCGAAACAGCAGCGAACCGAAGCCGCTCACCACCAGTCCGAGGGTGAGCACTCCGAGCGAGCCCCAGCTGGAGAGCCGGGTTCTGGCAAGGGAAAGGCCGATGGAGAAGCCGCTCATGTCAGCTCCCCCGGCGACTCGTCGCGCGTGCGAGCCTGGTGAAACGCAGCCTGCGCCGCTCCCGCTGCTCGCGCCCTCAGCTGATCCACGGTGGGGGTGAGAGTCGTGATGCGGGTGATGTCCAGGCCGAGCTCCAGCGCCGCGTGCATCGCAGCCAGGCTGCTGCGCTCCTCGGCTCCCGTCACCAACACCTGCCCCGGCCGCTCGGCATCGTAGCTCACCCCCAGGCCACCCACCTCGAGCAGCGCGCTCGCCAGCCGCCGACTCTCCACGCACTCGAAGAGCAGTTGCGCCGGGGGACGTCCGGGAGCATCCAGCTCCAGCTCCAGCAGTCTCCCCCGATCCAGCAACCAGCTGTGACCATCGAGGTACTGAGCGTGAGCTGGATTGCTGGTCAGCACGAGCACGCAAGCGCCGCGCTCTGCTTGCTGACTGAGCCGTGTGAGCACCGCCTGGGTGTGCAGGCCCGGGAGGGCCGTGAACGGTTCGTAGACCACCACCAGCGACCTCGACACGCTGGTCGCAACCAGGAAGGCGAGGCTACGTCGCTCCTCGGGGCTCAGGCTCTCGGCCCGGCGCTCGAGCAGGTGACAGGTCGAGAGCAGCTCGCTCGCTGCCTGTTCGCTGTGTCGCGGGAGACGCTGGGACACCAGGCGCTGGATATTGCCTCGCGGAAGCTCGGGCTCGAGAGGAAGCAGGCAGCCGATCTTGCTGCGAAGCTCCGCCGAGCGATAAGGATCGACTCCGCTCATGGCCACGCTGCCGGGTTTCGTCTTGCGCAGACCTGCCAGGCACTCCACGAGGTCGAGCAGGCCGTCCTCGGGGCGACCGATCACTACATGATAGCCTGGTGGAAAATCCGCGGTGACTCCCCTGAGCATCCCGGACCAGAGCGCGCGGAGGCTCAGCATCAGGCGCCCCCCAGCCTAAGGATCCCGTCCAGCATCGCGTCGAGGGCGCGCGGCACGTCGACCAAGCGAAACCAGCGCTCCGACAGGAACATCGGTCCGAGCACCAGCAGCAAGAGCAGCCAGCGTCCCTTGCGCTCGCCCAGGCGAGACGCGCCTGCGCTGGCGAGTCCCGCAGCCATCGCGAGCCCGACGATGTAGACCGAGCCTGCCAGGAGTTGTAGCGCGCGGCTCGGTAGCTCACCGACACTGCGACTCAGGAGCAGGGCGCAGAACAGCGCAAGGAACCCCGGGATTGCCAAGCGGGAAAACACGAAGCGCACGCCCCCGAGTAGAGCCGCCAGCTCGAGACGCGTGTTGCGCACCCCCAGGGAAGCCAACGTCCGGGGCAGCCGGGCGTCTCCGCGCAGGCGCGAGAGACAGCTGATGGCGGCGAGCGTCGACGGAACCACGATCAGCCAGGAAGCCCAGCCCAGCGCTCGCACCGCAATGCTATCCAGATCCCCTCGGGATCCGCTGCGCACGACCACCATCATCACCAGGGTCGTGACACTCACCAGCGCGCTCGAGAAGGTCGCGAAACGCGCCCATCCCAGCCTTCCGATGCGGCGCGCGATCAGGCGATCGAAAGCGCGCGGGGAGGGGGCGAGGGGCTGCATCGGAGCGCACTACACTAGTCACGGGCGACGCACCGCGCAGTCAGAAAGCGCCTACGACGTGAGGGGAGGTAGGGCAATGGGAGGAGGAGCGAGCACAATCTTTCGAGTGAACTGCAGAGTTGGGCCAGCAAATCGGTTACTTTATCGATCACGCGGGGGCGATTTCCGCGGTTTGTGAAGAGAGCAATGGAGCGCTGCGCTCGAGCTGGGCGCGGTGTCTCGGACGATGATGGTGGTCGCGTCGGCTCGAGCGCGGGCGAGTTGGCCTCGGCGCCGAGCGCGACTGTGGAGGCTTGATGAACGCGCGCTTCGCTTCGGTTTGGGTCTTGGTCGCTCTGGGTGCTGCTGCCACCGCGTGTGGGAGCGGCGCTGACGATTCCAGCGCCGCCTCGGGTGGTTCCGGGGGTAGCGCTGCTGGAGCGGCTGGTGCTGGAAACGGCGGCACGGCTGGGGTTGGTGGCAGCGTGGGTGGCGTGGGTGGCGCGGGTGGCGCCACTGGCGGCGCCGCGGGTAGCTCGGGCAGCGCCGGCACCGGGGGCGTGACCGCCTGCAGTCCCGACGCGGACGGCGACAACATCCTGGATGAGTTCGAGGGGCGGGACACCAACCGCGACTCGGACGGCGACGGTACTCCCGACTACCTCGACACGGATAGCGACGACGACGGCATCCCCGATCTCTTCGAGGGGGATCCGCTGGGCTGTGATGCTCCTGACTCGGACGGGGATGGCAAGCCGAACTTCATCGATCTCGACAGCGACGACAACGGTATCCCCGACGCGGACGAGTTCTATGCGGACGGTTCCGCCTACGACCCGAACAAGCCCCCTGGTGATGTCGACGGTGACGGACTTCCCGACGCCTACGACGACGACAACGACGGGGACTACGTCAAGGATGTCGATGAGCTCGGGGGCAAGCCGCCCGTGGACACGGACTTGGATGGTGCCTACGACCACAACGACCCCGACTCCGACGACGACGGCATCCGAGACGATTTCGAAGGCACCGACGACACCGATGGCGACGGAAAGCCGGACTTTCGCGACCTGGACTCCGATGGCGATCTGGTTCCTGACGCCTGCGAAGCGGGCTTCGGTCACCAGCTGGATCAGGACGCCGTCAACACCGACGCCGACGCCAACGCGGACCCGTACGACCGTGACTCGGACAACGATGGCTTGGTCGACTCCGTGGAGGACAAGAACGGCGACTGCACGGTCAATCAGGGCGAGACCGATCGCATCAAGGCGGACACCGACGGTGATGGAGCCAACGACCTGATCGAGGACACCCTCGGTAGCGATCCGACCCGCTCGGCGGAGACACCCCAGTCCCTCGGTCGCTATTACTTCGTGATGCCCTATCAGGAGTCACCGATCCCCAAGCAGCAAGACGTCGTGCTCAAGACGAACCTGAACAAGGGCGACATCGCGTTCGTGGTCGACGCGACCGGCAGCATGGGACCGGCGATCAACAACATCCGCAGCAACCTCAACAGCTTGATCACGACGATCAAGGCGGATGTCCCCGAAGCTCAGTTCGGTGTGGCCGCAGCACAGGATTTCCCCGTGGAGCCCTATGGAGCGTCCACGAACCTGCCCGTCAGCGTGACTCCGAACGGCTACATGACGAGCGACATCACCAAGACGCAGGCAGCAGTCGACGCGCTGACGACGGACAACGGGAACGATCCTCCCGAGGCGCTGATCCCTGCGCTCCACAAGGTGATCGCCAATGGGGCGACGTTCTGGCCCGGTGGCGGCTATCAGGCTCCGTTCACCCCGGGCACCGGCAGCTATGGCGCCCTCGGGTTCCGTGCAGATGCGCTGCCGATCCTGGTGCTGATCAGCGACGCCGCCTCGCACAACGGCCGTCGCGTGGTTTGCGCCGAGTCGCCTTTTCAGGCGTGCCGCGAAGGGTGCTGCAGCACCACCGAGTCCACGCTTCACGACCAGTACTCGTTCAGCGCGCCGACTGCTGACGACCTCGTCACGGAGCTACAAGACCACGGCGCGAAGGTGATTGGAGTGGCGCTCAACGACGGCGGGACCCAGCGCTACGCCGGGCCCTACCCGGACATGGCGTTCCTGGTGGATCAGACGGGTTCCCACGTCCGCCCCAGCAGCTTCAGCGGCAGCCAGTGCGCAACCGACGTCTACTCCAACACCGTCGCGCCCGACGGGCCGACGGTGAATGGCTTCAACACCTGCCGTCTGATCTTCGCCAGCCACAAGGATGGCTCCACCGTCGCCAACACCATCGCCGCGGGCGTGAAGGCGTTGCTCAGCGGCCTGCAGGTGAGCGTGCGATTGCGCGCACGCAACGACACCAACCCACCCTACCTGGCGATCAACACCATCGCGGACTTCGTCGATTCTATCGAAGTATATCCGCAGGGTAATATTCAGGACCCCGCAGAGCCAGGGACGTTCTGCGAGTTCCTGCCTTCGGTCAATCTCGAGGACAACTGGGCGGACAACTTCGGCACGGTGGCGGGCACCGATGGCAAGTTCGACACCGTGAAGGATCTCGTGCCGGGCACGCGGATCTGCTTCCGCATCAAGGCCAAGTCGAACACCAGCGTTGCCCAGACCTCGCAGGTTCAGGTCGCCAGCGCGCGTCTGCAGGTGCAGGCCAAGAACACGGGGCAGACGGATGAGCTGCTGGTGGGGCAACCCCGTGACGTGCTGTTCGTCATTCCCCCCGTGCCGCAGTGAGCCACGGCTAATGCCGTGTGGCCTGGCTCCGCGCGTGCTCCTCGGCTAGTGCCGCGCGGATCAACGGGCGACCAGGCTCGA
This sequence comes from Myxococcales bacterium, assembly GCA_020430865.1. Next base: position 5,223 of record JAGQIY010001161.1, on the reverse strand, counting down.
GCCTCTCGGCGCGCTCCAGCCAGGCGACTGCCGCGGGATCGTCGAGCGCATGGAGTCCGAGCGCCAGGCAGTAGATGGCCACTGCGCCATCGGGCGCTAGCTCGAGCGAGCGCTTCGCCGCGCCCACCGCATGTGCCGGTCGGTTCCGCGCGAGCTCAGCCGTCGCGATCCAGCTCAGGGCCGCGGCGGCGTAGTCGTCTTCGCCCGTCGACAAGGGGAGGAGCAGCTCGATCGCGTGAGCCGGCCGGCCCTTGCGCAACGAGCGGCGAGCCTCGAGGATCAGCAGCTCGGGCTCTGGACCAAAGCGCCGCAGCGCTCGTTGGCTGATCGCGTCCGCCTCGGTGTTCCGCCCCAGGCTCAGCAGGCTCTCGCACAGCCCGGTGAATCCCTGGGGTTCCTCGGGAGCCACCTCCGTCAACCGCTTGAACTGGCTGCGGGCGCGCTCGAACTGACCGGCGTTGAAGTAGAGCCGGGCTAGATTGGCTCTCGCAGGCGCGAAACCGGGGTCCACGGCGAGGGCCTCCTGGTAGTGCTTCGAGGCGCGGTCCGGGCGCCCGCGACGCTCTTCGAGCACGCCCAGTCCGTGGTGTGGCTGGGCGACGTCCGGGTTCAGGCGTCTTGCCCGCGCCAGCAGCGTCCGCGCCCGTGTGAAGTTTCCACGCTGCAATTCGACGAGCCCCAGGTTGGTGAGCGCTTCGACGAAGTGGGGGTTGTACTCCAGCGCGACCTCGAAGCGCGCGCTCGCGGTCTCCAGATCGCCCTCCGCCAGGGCCAGCGTGCCCTGGTCGTTCAGCTCGATCGCCTTGGGGGGGAGCGGAGCGGCCCCAGCGCAGGCGGCGAGGAAGAAGCCCAAACACACGATCCAGCGGCGCATGGTCGCTAGGTCGGCACGAATCGACTCGGGTTGCGTGGCGATTCGTTCCAGTGAGCTTGGAATCGACGCGTCGTCGCAGCCTCCTGTCCCCGCAGCGGGCGACGGCTTTGCCTGGTTTTTTGGGGGTGAGGAAGCGCTCGCGGGCACCGCTCACCCACGGACGGGCTCGGTGCACGACGCGGTTTCGCGTCTGGTCAATGCGGTTGCGAAGCGGGGCGTCGATGTGGATGCTTCGACCCCCATGGTTCCGGACGACGAAAAAGACGTGGAGCGCGACGACGAAGAGCGCGACGAGGAAGCTGACAGCGATGCCGACGTGGTCTCTGCGAGCGATGTGTCCGCCGGTTCCAGCCGGGACGAAGACGAAGACGAAGACGCTGACGAAGACGAAGACCCTGACGAGGACGACGACGCGCGGCCCGCTCGGCGCAAGCCTCGCGCTGACGAGGACGACGACGAGGACGAGGACGCGCGGCCCGTTCGCCGCAAGCCTGGCGCTGACGACGAGGACGACGACGACGAGGACGACGAGGACGAGGACGACGAGGAGGATGAAGCGGAGCTCGCCCGCCGGCGTCGCGCCAAGCGTCGCGCGGCTCGGCTGAAGACGGGCAAGAAGAAGCGCAAGAAGAAGCGCAAGTTGCCTCCGCTCCCCAAGACGGAGGCTGAGCTCGACAGCCCCAACCGCTCCACTTCGTTCATGATCTGGGCCCTCGTCGGAGTGACCCTGCTGCTCTGGGGGTTTGCCCGCACTGCCTGCAACTTCAACCCACCCCAGGTGGACAAGCCAAAGCTCGCAGAGCTGGATGTGCTCGCGAGAGAACCGAAGGACGCCGCGATCGAGTTCGAGCTTCGGCTTCGGGAACACCGTTTCGAGATCGCGCAGAAGCTGGCGGCGAAGGCGGGGGAAGCGATCGTTGCCGACGCCAAGCGAGCGTGCGGTACCAGCTGTCCGGAGATCGAACACGGCAAGATCCTCTGCCAGGCAGCAGTGCTGGGGCGCGACGCCGCGGGCGCGAAGGCCCGAGTTGGCTGCGAACAGGATGGCAAGCGAGAGTACCAGCTACTGACCCTGGTACGAGATGGCAACGAGTGGCGTGTTTCCGCAAGGGAACCAACTCAGGGGCCGCCTCCAGTGGGCTCGACAGCGACCGCACAGCCCACCGGTACCGCGACTGCGCCCGGAGTGGAGCCAACCGCCGTGCCCTCCGCGAGCGCTTCGGTGGCACCGCAAAAAAAATCTGCACCACAAACTCCCACCACGCTCGCGCCGACCAATCCGACGCCGAGCCCACCCGCCCCCTGACAGCGCTTCCCTCACAGCGCCCCCTGACAGACAGCGCCGGACGCGACGTTTGCTCACGCTGGCGAGCAGCCTCAGGGGGTCATCAGACGTCGGCCCACCAGCGCGCCCAGCACGGTGAACGCAACCACCACGATTCCGTGGGAGAACACGAGATGCAGCTTGTCGGTCGTCGGGCACGCCAGGCCGACCGCCAGCGCTGCACCCAGGCCACCGACCAACCCGGCGAGCGCACCGCTGAGGCGTGGCGTCAGCGGGTCGGTGCGTCGCCAAGCGAACAGCACCCCCGCCGAGCTCAGTCCGCCGATGGCCAGCGAGAACAGGCCGCACTCCGTGGCACGCCAGGTCGACTCGCCATGGCCGACGAAGTCTCCCAGCGATTCCCCGGGCTGCCCCGTGAACAGCAAGTAGCCGAAGAACAGCACCGGCAATCCGAACGCGATGGCGATGCGAAGCCGCAGGCTGCCCCGCTTGCCAGGAGGCTTGGCGAAGCCCACGACCAGCACGCTGAGCATGACGACGCCCCAGCCTACGGCTCCGAGCAGGGCCGTTCTCAGCGCCGCAGGCGGCTCCGCGTGGTGCCCAAACAGCAGCACCAGCGCCCCCATCAGACCCATCGAGAAGAACACCGAGATGACCAGCCGAGAGCGAAGGCTCAGGTTCCTGCTCGGGCAGAGGTCACGCGTACATTCCGCGCGGATTTTGGCTGAGACCTTGGAGCAGGGGCCATGGATTGCCTCGTTCTTGCCGAGCTCGGACCACGGCAGGTCATCCATCTCCGACAGCTCCGCGTCCAGATCGTCGGGATCCAGGCCGTCTGGCATCGCGGGGCGAGACGAGGGACTCACGTGCCACCCCGAGAGAAGCTGTCGAGGGATTTGCGGAGCAGCGTGTAGCCGCGATGCACGCGAAGCTTCACCGCCTGGGGCGTTGCCCCGAGCACCTCCGCGGCTTCTGCCACGGAGAGTCCGCTCACCTTGGTCAACTCGATGGCTTCGCGATAGGCGCTGGGCAAGCGGTTCATCGCGCGCTCCAGCGCGGCCACCGTGTCAGTGGGTAGGCCGCTGGTGGTGTTGGCGCTTGGCTCTGGCAGCGTCCCGTCGTCGCTCAGGTCCTCATTGCGGCTGCTTGCTCGCCGACGTTCATCGAGGAACGAACGGCGCGCGATGGCGAAGACCCAGGGCATGAACGGCGCGCCCTTGATGTAGCTGTCTCGCGCGCGGTGTAGCTTGGAATAGGTGACTTGCAGCAGGTCCTCGGCGCGCTCACGGTGTCGTGTGAGCCGCAGCAGGTACCCGAACACGCGCGCAGAGGACCGCCGGTAGAGCTCGTCGAAGGCCTCCGGGCTGCCGTCGGTGTACTGCTCCATCAGGAGCTCCAGGGTCAGCTCGATCTCCTCCCCGTCCATGCTGCTGCCCCTACTCGTTAGCGCAGCTCGTCCACGAGGTCTCGCGGGCTGTGCCTGAGCTTCCCCGGGACGGAGAGGCGGCTCGAGCGACCAGCCTCTCCAGGTTTGAGCTCGCGCAACGGACATGGGACGCCAGCCCATGACTACGCGCAGAGCGCTGGTCGAGTTTCAGCAATCTGAGCGACCCCTGGTGGGGGTTGATAGGTCGCTGGCGCCGGGCCCGAGGCCGCCGGAGCATGGCTTCAGGGCTCCAGCGGCGCGGGCGGCCCACCCCAGGTGAGCCGCCCTGGCTCGTCCGCCAGCAGGGCGCAGAAGAGCTGCGCCTTCCACCAGCCTCGTCTCAAGAGGCGCGACCAGGTTGGGATCTGCTCGGACAGGACACTAGAGGAGTTCCTTGAGGTCGAGCATCTCCGAGACGTCGGGCATCAAGACCAGCTCGACGCGGCGGTTCGCCTGTCGGTGCTCGTCGGTGTCGTTCGCCTCGATCGGGTCCGTCTCTCCGTAACCCGCTGCGTGGAGGCGGGTTGGATCCAAGCCACCACCGCCGCCCTTCGCGTCCGTCGGTGAAACCAGGTAGACCAACACCTGCCGGGCCCGCATGGCGGACAGACCCCAGTTGTCCTTGAACGGACCGCCCTTCAGCGCCACGTCGTCCGTGTGACCCGCCACCTGGAAGAAGCGCTTGCTGAGCGTGGCGTCGTTGCGGATGACCTGCGCCACCTGATCCAGCACCTCGATGCCCTCCTTGCGCAGCTTGTCTTTCCCTGAGGCAAAGAGCACGTCGCCGGGCAGCGAGATGACCATGCGGTTACGACGGATGGACACCTTGAGGCCGAGGTTGGTCAGCTTCTGGAGCTTCTGGCGCAGGAGCTCGAAGCGTTGCTTGATGCGCTCGAGCTGAGCAGCGCGCGCCTTGTACTCCGCCAGCGCGCGGCTGGTCTCGTCGAGGCTCGCCGAGAGCCGAGCCTTCTCCGCGCCCTCCGCCTCGAGCTGCTTGTTCAGCTCGTCCATGTCGACGCCCATCGCCGACAGCTTGGCTTCCAGCGCCGCAACCCGCTTCTTCGCCTCCTCGAGTTCGGCGCGCGTCGCCGCGTGCTCGGACTGCTCCTGCTTGAAGCGACTGTCGAGCTGCCCGTACTTGTCGAGCTGTGCCTGCCACTCCTCCTCGGAATATCCGCACGCTACGGACAACAAGGAGGCGGCCAAAACTACGCTGAGCTTTCGTTTCATCGTGTTCTCCCGCGGTCACAGTGACCAGCGGCAACGCTTACACAAAAGCTCCTGAAGTTGGAGTTGACAGGCGCCAGTCTCCTCGATTTTCGCTGCCTGCCGAGGGCGAGAGGAGCCGAATCGAACAGGATGCTGGCACGCCGAGACGATTCGTCCGTTGGCCCGCAGCACCCGCGATACCGCCTGGGGCGAACGGCCGCGCAGCGCCGGCAGTCCGGGCGGCCTCGGGGGTTTCCGCTTGACAACGCTCGATGGGTTGACTTGTCCCGCGTTCGCGCCGCGACTGAGCGCCGAACGAGCGCCTTCGCTGGAGTGCCCATCGGTGAGAACGGGCCGGACGTCGGGCCGCGCCAGGCGCGACCACGATTTTTCCGCGCGGTTTCCCAGTGAGGTCGGTTTGGGGCTGGA
>JAGQIY010001160.1 GCA_020430865.1 Myxococcales bacterium | reverse complement strand
GTTGCTCCAGCAGCCTGTTGCTCCAGCAGCCTGTTGCTCCAGCAGCCTGTTGCTCCAGCAGCCTGTAGCTCCAGCGGCCTGTAGCTCCAGCAGCCTGTCAGGGCGCGCGCACCACCTCCAGGCTGCGCAGTGTGGTCACTCCATCGCCTGCAGCTGCGATGCCGATGCGCACGCGATCCCCCAGGCCGGAGAGCTCGCAGAGCGTCTCCTCGTCACTGGCGGTCAACCTGATCTGCGCACCCTGGCGGACCACCTTGAGCACCCGGCTTTCCGTCGCCACGCTGGGCCAGGCACAGTCTCCGGCGCCGAGCAGCCTGGAGCCGCCGCAAGCGTCAGCAGTGCACCGGTGGCTCACGCCTTGGAGGAACACCCGCGGGGGTGCGCCGGCTGCCCGCGTGATCTCTAGATCGAATCCAGCGAAGCTCGCGTCGCTTATCCACACGGAACCAAAACTTCGCAGACCGAGTCCGGCCGCCGTGAAGCTCAGGGGCGCCTCGGGATCGTCCAGGTTCGGGGGGGAGGTGGGAACGACGCCTGTCTCCAGGGTCGGCTGGGTCAGGAGCTGTGGGCCGATGTCACGGGCGAGCGCCTGGCGTACGTCGCTCCGCACGCCCAGCACTCGGCCCGCCTCGGCCCAGACGAACGCGCCCGGATCCACCGCGAGAGCGGCTTGCGGCGGGAGCGCGGAAGGCGGGTCGGGATTGGCCACGAAGCGGGACTCCCAGGGGAAGAAGCGATAGCTCACGCGCTCCTGCCCGCTGCCCGTGATCAGCCACGGCTCACCTCTCGCCGCCGGCAGCAGCTGCGGATCCTGCAGGTCTACGGGCAGCGGGGGGAGCGGGAACACCCGCTCCCCCGCAAGCCACACGGCGCCCCGGAGCGGGTCGCAGGTCGGCGCGTCCACCGGGCAAACGCCAACCCCGAGCACCGTCGAGCCAGGCAATGGCGCGAAGCGGGCGAACTCCGAGGCGCGCAGCGGGGTGCTCCCGAGGTGTTGGCTCGCGTCTGGGCTGAGGTACTCCACCGTCTGCACTGGCTGCTTGCTCGCGTCGACGCCCGCACCGACGAACACCCGTCCGTCCTCGAGCACGAAGACGCTCGGGTTCGCCCGGCGCTGCACCAGCTGGGTCAGCCCGGCGATCCGAGCCGAGCGCGTCTCAGGAGAGACGGCTTCGATGCTCGCCAGCGCTGGGCTCTGTGGAGAGCGGCCACCGACCAGGAGCGTTTCCCCGGTGATCAGCTCCACGGCGGCGTGGGACGCCCGGGGCGAGATGGCGATCTCTTGGTTGAGTTCGAAGCGGCCGCTCTCTGCGTCGTAGACGATGGCCGAGGCGAGCGGAGTCGCCAGGTCGAAGCGCTCGTCTCCGCGCTCTCGCGGGTCGATGCCGCCGCTCAGCAGCATGCCGTCGCCGAAGGGCGAGAGCTTCGCGTCGGCTCGCGCTGGCAGGATGCCCCCAGGGACTTCGCGGATCTCCGTCGTGTCCAGGCGCAGGAGTAGAGCTCTCGCAGCGTTCGGACCGGCCTCCTCTCCCCCGACAACCAAGACTTCATTTCTCTGCGGATTCACACCGAGGGAGCTGCTTTGCAGAGGGAAGCCGTCGTGTCGGGCGAGCTCGCAGGCCTGGTTGGTCGGCCAGAGGCTGATGTCGGCGCGTGCACCGCGCACCGGCCCCACGCCTTGCCACTCCCCGGAGCCATCCCGTGCGACTCCTTCCAGCGCCAGGGTCGTCAGCGGCAGGCGCAGCACGCGCTCGCCCGACGTCAGGGGCAGGGACTCCGCGCTGGAGTTGTCGACGCTGAAATCGCCGAGCGCCTTCAGATCCAGGGTGGCCTGAGGGCCGGGTGCGCAGGCCTCGAAGGTGTGGACCGCGATGGGCTGGAGTTGATCCGCTTCGGGCGCCGGTCGACAGCCACCGATCGCCGCAGCGCCGAGCAGCAGCAGGCCCGCGCGCGCTGGGAGGTGTGATTCGTCGAACATGTGAGGTTCTCGCGCAGGCGCGAACACCGACGATGTCGGTCGGATTCGCTGACGACCGAGGCCAAACATCGGAGTATCCGGCGCGCTTACAGGATACGTCGGGCCAGGCAGTGCGCACTGCCTAAACATTCAGCACACTTACTGATACAAGCCGCTCGAGGCGGCTGCTTCGAAGGCGTTTGAATGTTTCCCCAGATCTTCGGGAAATACGTGCTGGAGCGAGAAATCGCCTCCGGCGGCATGGCTCACGTGTACCTGGCCACGTTGCGCGGTGCCGTGGGCTTTCAGAAGCGCCTCGTGGTCAAGCAGATCCGTCCCGAGCTGGCGTCGGATCCTGGCTTCGTCGCTCGCTTCGTGGAGGAGGCCAAGACCACCGTCGGCCTGAACCATCCGAACATCGTCCCCGTCTACGAGCTGGGGGTCGAACAGGGCGTCTACTACATCGCGCTGGAGTTCTGCGAAGGCATCACCCTCGGCGACCTGCTCGCCGCGACCGGAGCGCTCGACGCCGAGGAAGGTGCCTACCTCGGCGTCGAGACCTGTCGCGCGCTGGATTACGCGCACCGGCGGGCGAAGGTCGTGCACCGTGACGTCACCCCGCGCAACGTGCTGATCGACGAGGAGGGCGCGGTCCGCCTGATCGACTTCGGTATCGCGGCGCCGGTACGCAGCGACGGTGAGACCGTCGAGGCCTTCGGTTCCCCAGGGCACATGCCGCCCGAGCAACTGAAGGGCGAGGTGGTGCCAGCCACCGACGTGTTCGCGGTCGGGGCGCTCTTGCTCGAGGCCTGGGCGGGACGTCCGCCGTTCCGGCGTTCGACGGCCAAGGCCTCTCACGAAGCCGTGATGAACGAGCGCCCAGCGCCGCCGTCGACCCGCGACGCGCGACTCGCGCCCCTGGATGAGGTGATCGGGCTGGCGGTGGATCCGGATCCCAGTCGGCGCCCCGCAGACGCCGAAGAGCTGGCGAAGCCGTTGCGCGACTTCCTGAGGCGCTCGGACCGGCGCGAGGTCGAGCGTCGTCTCGGGCGGCGTGTGCGCATGGCGCGGCGCGAGGCCGCAGGATCGGTGGCATCGATCCCCGACCTGGAGCGCCCTCAGGGCGAGGGTCGGGTACCGACGTTGCCCGACGGAAGCACCGCGACCTTCGCGGCGAATCAGGAGATCGAGATCTGGACGCGGCGACTGGACGGGGTCGCCCCCGAGGACGGGGACGTCGATCAGCTGCTGGATGGGGGCACTCCTCAGCCGACCCCCGTCACACCCGTCGCGCGGCCATCGGGTCCTGGACCCCAGGCGGAGACCGGTCCGGCTACCCGTCCCATCCAGGTCGCGTCCGAGCGCGACCGCGATACCTCGGCGACCGACGGCGACGACAGGCACGAACCCAGCGGTGAGCTGGAGAGCGCGCTGCATCGGGATGTCGCCGACTCCAGGTCCAGCTCGGGCTACTGGTGGTTCCTGGCTGCTGGGCTGGCGCTGGTCGTCGGCGTGTTCGTGGTGAGGGCCGTCGGCGAGCCCGGCGCCGAGCAGCGCATGCCCGTGGCCACGAACGTGGCTTCCGGGGGACCTCCGTCCACATCTAGCGTTGCCGCGGGGCAGCGGTTGCGGGTGTCGCCCAGCGCGCAGGGCAGCGCCAGCGCCGAGGTCGCGCCGGCGGCCTCGACGAGCGCTGCTCCGCGAGCCGCGTCGAGCGCCAGGTCGCCGGCGCCTGGTAGCGCTGCTCTCCCCCCCAAACCCATCCCCGGCGCGTCCGCTGGACCTTCAGCGTCGACCAGCGCGCCTCAGGCCGCGCAAGAGGCGACTTTGAACCTGACCTCGATGCCGCCTTCCAAGGTGTCGGTGGGAGGGCGCGCGCGAGGCATGACTCCCGTGATGGGACTCAAGCTCGCGCCTGGCGCCTACCTCGTCGTCTTCACGAACCCCACGCTGGGGGAGAGTGTGCCTGCGCAGATTCAGCTCAAGTCCGGACAGACCAAGCGCGTCCACGTCGACTTCACCGGGGCCACTCCCCGCGTCATCCAGTAGCCGACGTCACTTCGCTAAGCGCCCCAAGCGCCGCGCTGGACCTCGAGGGCTCCGTTGCGGCGCAGGCCCTCGAAGAGCGCGATGGAGACGGAGTTGGCGAGGTTCAGGGAGCGCACGGCGCCGAGCGTCGGGATGCCGATCACCTCGGCCTCGCGCTGGTCGAGCAGCGCTTGCGGAAGACCCACCGACTCCTTGCCGAAGACCAGGATGTCTCCCAGGCTGAGCTCCACCTCCAGGTAGCTGCGCCGAGCCTTTCCACTGAACAGCCAGGTCCTTGGCTGGCGATTCCCGGCGCTCTCGTGGATGAACGACTCCGCCGCGGGCAGGGTGTCGTGGGTATGGATTTCCACGAGATGCCAATAGTCCAGGCCCGCTCGACGCACTGCGTGCTCGTCGATCCGGAAGCCGAGCTTGCCGACCAGGTGCAGCGGCGCGCACGTCGCCCCACACAGGCGCGCGATGTTTCCGGTGTTTGGTGGGATCTCCGGCTCCACCAGCACCACGTGGAAGGGCGCCTGCTGGGGGCGGGCGCGCAGCCGTTCGGGGGTCTCCATCGAGCCTCTGTGTCTAGCGGCTTTGTTCGCTGGCCGCAGTCGATTCCATGCCCTGACCGCGGTTTCGGTCCCCGAGCTTGACGCCGCCTTCCGTCGGTCAGTAGCCTCCCCTCGGCGGAGGCCTGATTCTTGGGAAAGTCGTTGTTTCGCGCCGTTCGTGCACGAAGTTCTGTTTGCGCGCCTAGCCAGGCGCCCGAATCGCTTGTTGCCTCCCGGGGGGAGCGCGCCGGAGTCCGTGGTCGCGGTGCGCGTCGCGCGTTGGCGTTCGGGCTGGGCCTGGCGGCGCTTGGCAGCGTGCTGGCCGCCTCGAGCGAGGCTCAGGCGGAGCCGATGGATCCGGCCATCGAGCGGCTGGTCACGAACGGCGCTGCGTGTCGCACCGACGCCGGCGCGATCAACACCAACCCTGGCTCCTTCGAGGTTTGCCGCGCGGATAACGCCGCGTTCAAGCGACTGATGAACCAGTGGGGCTGGGTGATCGCGCCGTCAGCCATGCACTCGGCGCGCACCACCGGCTTCGGCGGCTTCAACCTGTCGCTGGAGATGGGCATCCACGACATCGATCAGGACAAGAGCTACTGGAAAGAAGGCACCCAGGGGCCCCGCGATCCGTCTTCCGACAAGGCGTCGATCCGCAACTCCAGCCCGGACAGCACGCTCAACCTGTACTCCGTGAAGATCCGCAAGGGCTTCGGCTTCGGACTCGAGCTTGGTGGCCAGTTCGGCTTCATCCCGCAGACGAGCATCATCTCGGGCGGCGCCGACGTTCGCATGAGCCTGCTCGAAGGCTTCCGCACGGGAGTTGGCGGCATCCTCCCGGATTTCGCCGTGGGGGGTGGCGTGCGCACCATCACCGGAACCCCGCAGTTCCAGCTCACCGTCGCGGCGCTGGACATGCAGATCAGCAAGCCGCTGCCCATCGCGGACTCCCAGGTGCTGACCCCGTGGGTCGGCTATCAGTACGTCTGGATCTTCGGCGACTCCGGACTGATCGACACCACGCCCGCCACCGATCCGGTCGGCTTCTGCAACTACGCCGGGCCGAATATCCCGGGCAACCCCGACCTGGGTCGACCAGACAAGCAGGACGATCAGGGCAACCACATCTACGACGGTCAGCCGGTGTGTCGCGGCGGTAGCCCCGTCGACTTCAACAACAACGTCGTCTTCGACAAGGCGCGCCTGAAGCGTCAGCGGCTGATCTTCGGCCTGAACTACCGCTACGAGATGGTGACGGTGGGTGGCGAGTTCATCACCGACCTGGTCGATCCTGGAGACGCCCAGAGCGACGACGCCTCGAAGGAAGCTCTCAAGGGCGAGAGCCGCCAGTGGTCCATCGTGCTCGATCTCGGCGCGATGTTCTGAGGCCCTGTCCCCCGCGTGAAGCTCAGCGCAGCAGGGCGAGGCCGATGCAGGCCACCAGCCCCAGGGCCAGTCCGGCCACGGTGCTGAGCATGGCGGCGCGATGAGCGCGCTGCGCGCACTCCTTGCTCAGGCCATAAATGCCGCACAGAAATGCCTGTGAGCACGTGCGGGGCAGCAACCAGGTGTTGCGCGCGACCGCCCCTGCGCTCTTCACACCGTCGGACAGCGCGAGCGCGATCAGACCGAGGGGCATGGTCACCAGATCCCAGCCAGCGCTGTAGAGTCCAAAGCGCAGCGCGTGGCCCAGTCTACCCCGAGCGCCTTCGCGGCGGGCCACGAGGTCGTGCCCCAGACCGTACAGCCCGTGCAGCACGGCCATCGCGATCGCGAGCGTCGGCACACCGGCCACGATGGTCCGCAGCAGCAGGCCGCCGAGCACCGGATCCTGCTCAGCGACCTGGGAGAGACCGGGCACGGCAAACCACAGCACGGGCCCGACGACCAGGCACAGGCCGCTTACGGCGATGGCCTCGGCGGTCAGCGCAAAGCGTGCGGCGCTGACCAGGTCTCCGTCCGGAAACCGGGCGAAGAAGGTCTGACCATGCTGCGTGGTGAGCTTCGACGTGTTCCACAAGCGCTGCCAGAAGCTCTGCAGGGGACGCTCCCAGGGCACGATCACCACCACGCCGGAGCCATGATCGAAGTCGTCGAGCTGAGGGATCTCGACGACCGCTGCGGGCACGTCCGTCAGCTCGATTTCCTCGGCTTCGAGCGGCTCTTCGCCAACCAGGCGCGCCGCCGGAAACGCCGGCTCGGAATCGAATGCCGCGCGCAGCGGGGGGGCGACGTCGTCGCGCAGCTCTTCCGCACTCGCCTCGGCGAGCTCGGGATCTGAGCGCACGTCCGCCCTCGGCACCATCTCTCAGCGGTAGCACGGACTGGCTTTCGCGGCGACTTTCGCCGTGTGGCGATTGCGTTGCCGTTCGACGTCTGAGGTCGCGGATTGGTTTCGGTCTGGGGGGAGCCGGCACCGCGTCGTGGCCGCCTCGAGCGGGCACTTCAGTGCATGGTCTCGTCGGTGTCCGAGGCGCCTCCCGGCAACGGTAGGTCCCGAAGATCATCCGCCTTTCCGCCAAACCGCAGACTGAACAGCACGGCGAGGGCGGCGACCCCCATGCTGGCGTACAGGCCCCACTGCCAGTGTATCTCCACGGGAACGCGTGGATGGCTCTGGGGAGGCCGGGCGATCAGCATCAACGTCTCCACCAGCGTCATGCTCGCGAACAGCGCACACACCGCGCGCACCCCCCGCATCTGGTTCACGGTGCGTCGGCTCGCCACGAGCGGGATCAGCGTGAGCCAACCGGCGAGTCCGCTCCACAGCCAGCCAGCGCGGCCGCGAGCCAGATCGAAGCCGCTCAGCAGGGCGATGTCCGGCTTGACCACCGAGACCCAGGGCATGAAGAAGGCGGCGATCCCGGCCGCGCCCAAGGCCACCAGCGCGAGTCGACTCCGACCCGTGAAGGTCCAGGGCAACGGGTAGTCGACCGCGGGGATGGGCTCCGGCGCCTCCACAACCGCCTCCGCTGCAGCGAGCGCCTCCTCCAGCATCGCGTCGTGGGAAGGCGGCAGCTTGTCCAGCGGCTGCAGCTCGACGCCACACTCCGCGCAGCGCTCCGCTTCACCTTCGGTGTAGAGCTCACGGCAGAACGGGCAGGCCAGCAGGCGACTCACGGCGGCAGCATAGCTCAAGTGCATTCGGAGCACGGACAGCGGCGGACCATGCAGGTTCCCCTAGCCTTGCCCCCGAGGGCCGATGTGGCACACCCTTGCTCCGCGTCGACCATGCCGAACTCAGAGCAATCCTCGTTGGCCCTCGCCCAGCAGCTCGGGCTGGACGCTGCCTCCAGCTGGCTCGAGCAGGCTCTGACTCATCCGAGCTTCGCCAACGAGCGCCAGGACGCTGGCGACAACCAGCGCCTCGAGTTTCTCGGGGACGCCGTGCTCGGACTGTGCGCGAGCGAGCTGCTGTTCGAGCGATTCCCCGACGCTCCCGAGGGGAGTCTGACCCGGCTACGCGCGAAGCTGGTGAACGCGGAGTCGCTCCAGCGCATCGGTCGAGAGCTCGAGGTTTCTTCCGCGCTGCGCCTCGGCAAGGGCGCGGACAGCGCTGGGCTGCGCGACAGCTTGAATGTCGTCGCGGACGCGGTGGAGGCGCTGATCGCCGCGGCCTTCCTCGAGGGTGGCTGGTCGCTGGCTCGCGAGGTGTGCCGCAGGTTGCTCGCGCCCCACGTCGCCGGGCTCGAGGCGGACGCCGGGCGTGACGCGAAGAGCGAGCTGCAAGAGCGCCTCCAGGTTGGGGGCGGCGCGGTGCCCAGCTACGCCGTCGTGGAAGAGGGCGGACCAGCTCACGAACGCTGGTTCGAGGTCGAGGTGAGCGTGGAGGGGCTCGCGCTGGGCCGCGGCCGCGGTCGGAGCAAGCGCCTGGCCGAGCGCGCGGCTGCGCAAGTGGCCCTGGAGGCTGAGGTTTGGAACCGTGAGGAAACAGAAGCCGGAGTGGAGAATGCTTGAACCTGCTCGTCGTCGTGGGAGCAAGCGGGAGCTGCGGCGTGCGCTGCTCTGCGCCGTGCCACTCGGCGCCATCGCCTGGGCCACCTCGGCCTTCGCTGGCAGCTACCTCGACCGAGCTGCGCTCATCGTGACACACGCGCGGAAGGAGGCCGACTTCCTCCGCGCGCGGCTCTCCGACAAGGACCTGGCGGATTACGTACACGAGCAGGCCGACGCTCGTTTGAGTTCCGCGCGGCACATGCAGGTGCCGAAGCAGGTGACCGACGCGCACCCGCACCTGTTGATGATGCTCGAGCACTACGAGCGCGCGACGCACGCGGCGACGAAGGGCGACAACGCCGAGTTCTTCAAGAAGCAGCTGGACGCCCGCGAGGAGGAGCGCATCTTCCGCGGTGTCCTGAAGCAGCTTGGCTGGGATCTACCCAGCGTCTGACGACAGACGTCCGGCGCACGCGCAGCACCTCCCCCCCGAACTCGCGCGTCGCAGCAGCTCAGCGCTTGCCGGCGCCGGCGGCGGGATCCCCGCTCGAGCTCGGCTTGACGTCTGCCTCGGGTGGGTGCTTGTCCATCAGGCCCGGCTGTCGCTCGGCGCCAATCGCGCCGATCTTGTCCAGGGCGACGTTCTCGAGTAGCGCGTCGTTCCGGTCCTTGACGTGCGCGGCGACGAGCCCCTTCACCAGGTCGTCGAGTTGCTTGCGTGTGCGCTCGCGCTCCAGCAGGCGACGGATGTTCGCGCTCTCGCTCTCCAGACTGCGCTCGACGGCGTTCAGGCTGCCACGGCGCCAGAGCACCGCGAAGCCTTTTCCTTCGGGAATCGGCTTCTGGGCGAGCTCGCCGTTCTTCAACGTCTTCGCCGCCTCGTAGAGCGCGGGCTCGACGCGCACGCGGGGCACGTTGGTCAACCCGCTGGGCAGCACGAAGCCCAGGTCACCGTCACGCATGTTGGTGGCCTTGTCGATGGACTTCTCCCGAGCGACTTGACTCCAGGTCTTCACGTCGCCCTTCGCCTTCACCTGCTTCAGCACCGCCGCCGCGGCCTCTTCCGTGGGGAGCAGGATGCGCCACAGCTTGATGCGTTCAGGAGTCTTGAAGCGGGTCTCGTGGTCCTTGTAGTACTTCTCGATGTCCGCGTCGGTGACCGGGGACTTCTGCGCCAGCTCCTTGCGCAGGGCGGTCTGCAGCGCCTGGAGCTTGGCCTGGTTCACTTCCGCGCGGACCGTCGGCGACCGGGTAGCCTCCTCCAGGTTCGTGTCGAGGCCAAAGAGAACCTCTGGAACCAGGTCGCGCTCGATGAAGGCGCGCTTGATCTGCTCGGGGGTGTTCCCGTACTGGCGCAGCTTGAAAGCAGGCACGTCGCGCAGGCGTCTCTCGACGTCGCTCCGGCGCAGCTCGACGTTGCCGACGCGTACGACCACCGGGTCTTCGCTCTGTGCGCTCGCGCTGCTCGCGAGGGCCACGGCTCCCAGCAGGGCAAGGCTCGCCAGTTGACGCAGGACACGTGAGCGGCTGAGGCGTTTGGCGGGGCGGGTTGCCATCGGTCCGCTATCGCTAGCACACTCTCCAGGGCGCGTGGCCGTCCCGCTCACTCTTCGGCCAGCGGCACACCCGCGGCCTTCAGCACCTCGTCGCTCACACCGACGAGTCCCCACACCTCGGGGCGAAACCCATAGGCTTCGTGGACCTGCTGCACGACGTAGACCAGCTGCTCGCGGTCCCCAGGTGGCTTGCGAGCGGCGCACAGCTTCCGCAGGCCCGCCATGCTTTCCCCCATCTCGAGCAGCTCGTTCGCGTGGCTCAGCACCTCGAGGGGCTTGAGCTCCTCGCCTGAGCCGCGTCGCTTGTTCTCTCGCAGCTCTTCCAGCAGGCGTTGGCGGCGCTTCTCGGTGCGCCCGTCGAGCTGTCCGCTGCCTCGTCCCGAGAACAGGTCGTTGAGCGCCCGTCCGGCGCGGCGCTTCTGGATCGCCTCTCGGCTCGCGCGTCGATTGCTCGCCACAGCAGGAGTTGCTCACAGCCCGCTCCCAGTCGCAACTCCCGGGGCCGGCTTCGTGTGCCAGAGAACCCAGGGTTGGGGGTGAGGCGCGCCTCCTGGTTCGCCTCAGCTCGCCTGCCTGAGCCGTTTGCCCCGAGCGCCTGCCTTCGCCTCGCCCGACGTCTTCCGTACCTTCGGTGAGCCGCTGACGCGCTCCTGGAGCGGTTCGATACCCAGGGCGTTGAGCCGCTGCTTGCAGATCTCCAGCGCCTCGCGGTTCTGATCGATGCCGATGGCGCGGCGACCCAGACTCGCGCACACCGCCAGCGTCGTTCCGCTGCCGACGTATGGGTCCACCACCAGATCGCCCGGGTCGGTCAACGCGGAGACCAAGCGCTCGAGCAAGGCCATCGGCTTCTGCGTCGGGTAGCCAGTGCGCTCGCGGGCGACCGGCGCGACGATGCCGATCTCCCACACGTCCCCCAGCGGCGTACCTGGGCTCTCCTCGGCGGTGCTGCTCGAACGCTGTCGTCGGCCGCTCTCATCCGTTACCGCGCGCTGTTTCCGTGTGCCCCAGGTGGCGCGCGTGGACGCGGCGAGGGGCTCGTAGAGCTGGTTGAAGCGCGGCTCGCTGTCGGCGTCCTTCACGTAGCGCAGCAGGACGTCGTGCACGCGCTGGAAGTTCTTCGTCTTCGCCGGCCAGCGACGGTAGCGCCAGACGATCTCGCTCGCGAAGCACTCCGGGCCGAAGATCTCGTCGCACATCACCTTGGCGTAGTGGCTGGTCTTGGGGTCGACGTGGAGCACCAGGCTGCCGTGAGGCGCGAGCAGCTCGCGCGCCAGGCTCAGGCGACGGTGGAGCGCGCCCAAGTAGTCGTGCATGCCGCCCCAGCGATCGTCGAAGGCGGGGCGCGCGCTGCGCTGGATGCGGCCGCTGTCGTCGCGTCCGCGCTCCACGCGGTGATGCTGGCGACCCGTGAGGAAGGGCGGGTCGAGATAGACGAGCGCCGCAGAGGAACCGGCGCGGCGCGCGAGCGCGCCCAGGGCTTGCTCGTTGTCGCCCTCCACCAGCATGCTGGACGGATGTCCCGGCTCCACGACTTCGAGCCGTGCTGAACAGGGCATGGGCTCACTCGGCTTGTCGTCCCAGGTCAAACGCACACGCGGTTCGCTGATGCTCATGCTGCAGCGAAATCGTAGCTGGCGCGGATCTGCTGGGGCCAAGTTGTTGGTCGGCGCTAGGAGCTTGCTGAGGCGTGCCGCTGGGGTTACCTCCTGTCGTCCCATGAGCGAACAACCGCTGCCGTCTTCGTCAACGGCAAAGCCCCGCATCCTCTCAGGCATGCAGCCCACGGGTGGCCTGCACATCGGAAATTACCTGGGAGCGCTGAAGAACTGGGTGAACCTCGTCAATGCTGGCGACCACGAGGCGTTGTTCTGCATCGTCGATGCTCACGCCATCACCATCGACTACGACCCCAAGGAGCTGAGGCAGCGCATCCTCGACGCCGCGGTGAGCTACATCGCCGCCGGGCTCGATCCCGCGAAGTGCACCATCTTCGTTCAGAGCGACGTGCCGCAGCACACCGAGCTCGCCTGGTACCTCTCCGCGGTCACTCCGATGGGCGACCTGAACCGCATGACGCAGTTCAAGGAGAAGAGCGACGAGCACAAGGAGAACGTCAACGCGGGGCTCTTCACGTATCCGATCCTGATGGCGGCGGACATCCTGGTCTACCGCGCGACCGTGGTCCCGGTCGGCGACGATCAGGTGCAGCATCTGGAGCTGACGCGAGAGATCGCCCGGCGCTTCAACCATCGTTTCAAGCCGTTGTTTCCCGAGCCCAAGCCGTTGCTCTCGAAGGCGCCGCGAATCATGGGCGTCGACGGAAAGACCAAGATGAGCAAGTCGAGAGGCAACAGCATCGATCTCCTCGACACGCCCAGGGCCGTGGAGAAGAAGCTGAAGAGCGCCTACACCGATCCGAACAAGCTCCGCCAGGGCGACGCCGGAAACCCTGACATCTGCAACATCTTCACCATCCATCAGTCAGTGAGCCCCGAGCCGCAGGTTCTGGAGATCGACCGCGACTGCCGTCTCGGGACGCTGGGGTGCGGTGACTGCAAGGCGATGCTCAACCTGAACCTGAACCAGGAGCTCGAGCCGATCCGTGAACGTGCTCAGGAGCTGGCAAACGACAAGAAGCGCGTGCTCGAGATCCTCGATCACGGCCGGGAACAGGCCTCGCGGCTGGCGGAGCGCACGATGCGTGACGTACGCAAGACGATGGGCCTCGGCACCACCCACTACAAGAAGTGATGTCTCCGAGCGCGTTGCCTCGAGGAATCAGGAGCGGGCCGGTGTGGCGCTGGTTCTGCCTGCTGGCGGTGTGGCTGTGCTGGCTTTGCACGGGCTGTAGCCGCGAGCCCGAAGAGGAGACGCCCGAGCGCGTGGTCGAGCAGTTCATCGATCGCATGGAGAGCGTTCACGGGGACCCAAAGATGGCGCGTGCCGCCTATGACTTGATGTGGTCGGACGCCCAGCGAGTGCTCACCGAGCGCGCGAAGCGGGCGTCCGCGGTGGTGGGGCGCACCCTGGGACCGGAGGAGATGATCGCGCCTTCGCACTTCTCGTTGCGCTTCGAGCCGCATCGCTTCAAGGCACGGGTCGAGGGCCAGCGCGCGGTGGTGGCGGTGATCGGGGCTTCACCTGGCGAGCGCTTCGACGTGCACTGCGT
>JAGQIY010001159.1 GCA_020430865.1 Myxococcales bacterium | reverse complement strand
GTGGAGAGGCCTGAACCATACGGCTGGTGGAACACCAATTCCAGTCGCTGGATCATTTCCACCGGGGCGGAGAGACTCACTGCACGCGCTGTTTCAAGCTGTCTCAGCCTGCGGGGTGAGAGACGTTCGGCAACGCCGGCGCAGCGCGCTATATGGCAGACCGGCTCGAAATCACATGGAAACTCCGCTCCCCCCTCGCACCAAGCGACTTGCCCCGAATCCCTCCGCGCGCGCCGGAGAGCAGCGCTGACCCATGACCGAGATCCAGATCGAGCGGCGCATCGTCGCGCCGAGCCTCGAGGTGTGGCGGGCGCTCAGCACCGCGCGCGGCCTCGCCCTCTGGCAGGCCGATGAAGTGAAGGGAGAAGTACGAGCGGGTGCGGTGGTCGAGCTCGGCTGGCCCGCGCTGGGCGTGAGCCTGGAGCTGGAGGTCGGCGAGCTCGAGCCTGGACGGCGCGTCGTTCTGCAAGACAACGACACCAAACTCGAACTCGAGGTGATCGCCGGAGGTGTGCGCCTCACCCATCACTCGGTGCAGGACGCGGATCGCGACGGCATGGCCTCCTCCTGGCACCTGGCCCTGAGCCAGCTCGCTCACGGCCTCGAGCGCCATCCGGGCCTCGAGCGCGTCAGCCACTGGGCGGCACAGCCGCCGAGCGCCATCGCCGAGACCATCTGCGCCTTCGCGACGGAGCCTGCGCTCTCCGCGCGCTGGCTCTGGAGCGGTACCGTACGGCAAGAGGGCGAGCGTGCCGAGCTACGCTTTGCCGAACGCAGCCTGAGCGGCCGCGTGCTGTGTCACGTGCCCGGACGTGACGTGAGCGTGGTCTGGGAGGAGGAAGACGCCAGCACGCTCAGCCTGCGTACGTTGCCCTCACCTTTCACCGCCGATGAGCGCATCGTCGCCCTGGTGTGGAGCACCTGGCAGGTGCACGCGGAGCCGGAGTCGGATCCCCACGCTGGGGAGCACGCTGCGCTCAAGTCGCAGCCGAGCGTGCCCATCGTCGCCGAGCTGGACCTCGCGCTGGAGCGCCTGAAGCACCTGCTGCGGGGCGCTGGCGAAGCCTGACCTCGGAGCGCTGGGACGGGCGTCCCTAGCGCGGGTCGGCGCAACAGCGCGCACCCGTCGAGTAGTCGAAGTAACCCGCTGGGTGGCTCGCCACCTTGGCCTCGCACCCGGAGCGGGTGTTGCGGGAGTAGAACCCCCCACGGAACCGCCCCCTGGGGTCCTCGACCCACTCGTCGAGGTTGCCGACCATGTCGTAGATCCCGCCGCCGGACCACTCGCTCACACAGCTCTTGGTGGCGCCGGTGTCCCGCAGCCCGGGGTCGTTGCCGTTCTCGAGCACCAGGTTCAGCCGCGGATCGCGGTGACCGCTCGACGCGTCGAGGTGCAGGACGTCCGCCGGATGAAACTCGCGGAACACGTTGCAGCGCCCGGCGACGTAGTCCGGACCATAGGGGAACTTGGTCTTGCCCTGACCCTCGCAGGCCAGCTGCCACTCGTCGTCGCTGCACAGGCGCTTGCCGGCGGCCGCGCAGGCCCGCTTCGCCATGTAGTAGCTCATGTATCCTTGAGGAATTACGCCAGGCTGAGAAACCGCACGCACCTTGAAGCGCTGCCTCTGCCAGACGGGGAGCGGCGGCAGCGGCAACGCTCGAGCACGCTCTGGTCCGACTCGCGGCCGCTCCAGCATCCAGACCTTGCGGATCTTGTTCAAGATGCGGAAGTCCGGGGGATAGAACGGCGAGAGCGGCTCTCCGTTCAGCGTCTCGGTGCGCACCTCCCAGCGGTCGACGCAGAAGTCCGCGACGCGCTGCATTTCCTCGGGGCAACCTCGGTCGCGCTTCGCCACCGGTTTGCGCGGCGCGAGCTTCAGGCTGCGCCTTGCGGAGGCGTCGCTCGAAGCGGGCGGAGCCGATTTCGCGTCGCCAGGCATCCGGCGCACGCCTTCTCCCCCCCTGACCCCCTGCGCGCGAGCAACAGCGCCCGACGCCAGCTCGACGCTGAGCCACACCGCCAGGCCGGCGCAGGCTAACCCCCAAGAAATCCATGGCCGGCGGCGGATTCGCGCCTCGACGACGTGCATGGTTCCCCTCAGGCGGAGCCGACGGTACGCGTCGTGAACGCGAGCGCGGAGGTTCCGATGCGCTCGTAGGCCTTGGTCCAGAGTTCCTCTCGAGGAACATCGAAGACCAGCGCGGCGTCCACGTCGGTGGGCAACCAGGCGCCCGCGCGGATCTCCTCTTCGAGCTGCGAAGGCGCCCAGCCCGCGTAGCCCACCAGCCCGAACAAGCTCGGCGGCATCTTCCCCTCTGCGACCGCCTCTAGCACCTTGCGAGAGGCCGTCGCCGTGACCCCTTCACAGACCTCGAACTGCCCATCCACGTCCGCAAGCCGTTCTTCCGTACGGTAAACCAGCCAGACCTGCTCCTGGGACACCGGCCCGCCGATGCGCACCGCGCCATCCGTATCCACACGGGAATCCCCGATCTCGGCACGCTCCAGCAGGTCCTCGAGCGTCATCACGTCGCGACCGTTGATGATCCAACCGAACGCGCCATCGTCACCGTGCTGAGCCAGCAGCACGACGGAGCGGTCGAAGTTCGGATCACCGAGCGGGGGAGCCGCGATCAACAGGCCTGGCGCGAGCGACGTCACCCGACACACGCTACTCCCCCCAGGCGGAACTGTCCAAAGCTGGCAGGCCGTCGGTGTTTTGCGCCGCCCTTCTGCTGCCGCCTCGAACTCAGGACAAACGGAAACTCGCGTACGCGACGACGCGGCTGTCGTCTCCGGTGACCATCCCGGAGTGTCCGTAGCGCACCAGCTCCGCGCGGGTGGCGCCGAGGGCACGCACCGCGAACAGCGTCGCGCAGGTTGGCAAGAAGCCACACATGCTGATGTCCTGAGAGACGACGCGCTGGTAGAGCGCGACTGGGTCGAGATGACTCACCGCGTCCAGCGCAGGCGCGTCTGCACGCTTGGCCTGCGTGGCGCTGAGGAAGTGCGACATGTCCGTGCTCGCCACGATCAGCGGACGCTGGTCGATGGGCAGCGCGGAGATCACCGCTGCCATCCCTCGACCAAGCTCCGAGCACGCCTCGAGCGAGAGCGGGCCCAGACAGATCGGTGCCACGCGCAGCCGCGGTTGACGTGCCTGCAACAGCGGCAACAGCACCTCGATGGCGTGTTCTCCGAAATGAGCTGCGTCGTCCGCCTCGAGGAAGTCGCAGCGCGCGAGCAACGCGTCGCTCAACGGCTCGTCGACGAGCACTCGATCGACGCCACACTCCCACTCGCCGCGGCTCCAAACCGCTGCCCGCCGCCCATGTCCCGTGTGGTTGGGGCAAAGCACGATCACGCGCTCTGGGATCCGCGTGCCGGCGATCGCGGCGCCAGCGATCGCGCCGCTGTACGTCCAGCCAGCATGCGGGAGCACCAGGCCGAGTGCTGGCTGCTCGATCTGCGACGCGCCGAGACACGCGAGCGCTTGACGCTCTATCTCCTCTGGGTTGCCCGGATAGAAGCGACCCCGCACCTGCGCTGGCCGAGTGTGCATCGCGGGAAGCTTAGGACCCAGGCGGGCGATGCTCAAATCGAGTCGTCGATCTCTGGGTAGGGAAGCCTTAAGCTCGGCACATGACCGCGCTGCTTCTCCCTACCTTGCCGCGCAAGTCCCCCACTGAGCTGCGGCGCGCGCTGGATCGCGTGATCGAGGCCGCGCTGTCCGACGCCGCCGCACCCGCTGGAGTGCGCTCGGTGAGCGGTCGCTTGCCAAGCCTCGGGCACCTGCGCGAAGGCCAAGACGCGTTACGCCGCGACCCGGACTCGGTCGACGCACGCAGCCAGCGCGCGCTCCTCGAGTGCGCGCTCGTGGTTGCGTCTGCGGATCGGCTCACCGCGGAAGAGCAGAGCGCCCTCGAGAGCCTGTTCGAGCACGTGCTCGGCGATCCCGCCGTCGGCGAGCTGGTCGAGACGCTTCGAGCGGAGCTGGACGGGCGCAGCATTGAAGACAACTTGAGCCGAATCGCGGCCGAGCTATCGGGCTTCGAGCAACGAGAACGCGCGCTGTCCTTCGCCGCGCTGGCGGCGATCGCCGATCGCGAACTGGCCGAGCCGGAGGCAGACCGGCTGCTGGATCTGGGGGCGCGCTTCGGCTTCGGCGTGGGCGAGGTCCAACGGCTGGTCGACCGAGTGGCCAAGGCATTGCGCCAAGCGCTGTTGGCAACCGATGCCGCGAATCACTGAGCCCGGCGCTTTCGCGACGCTCCGCCAAGTGCCGAATAATTCATAACTTTCCACGCGTCTTTTGGCCTCCGCCGGGGATTGTTGAAGTCGTGAGTGCCACCTAGTTCCGTGGATTGCCCGGACATTGCTAGAGTGCCGGCAGATGCGCGTCACATTTCACGGGGTTCGGGGTTCCGTACCAGCGCCAGGACCGAACACCGCCCGCTATGGCGGGAACACCTCATGCGTGGAGGTCGAGTTGGGTGACGGCTCACGCTTGGTGTTGGACGCGGGAACGGGCCTCCGTGAACTCGGCAAGAAGATGGCGCCGGGACCGACTCGGGTACACCTCCTGCTCTCGCATACCCACTGGGATCACGTGCTGGGTCTACCGTTCTTCGGTCCGCTGTGGCGCAAGGAGACGGAGATCGTCGTCTATCCGCTGGCCAGCGAGGCTCAGGAGCGCTTCCGCCAGACGGTAACGCTGTTCGACCCGATCCACTTCCCGATCGGTCTCGACGACATCCCCTCGACCATCGACTTCACGAAGCCTGCAGGCGACGTGTGGCAGATCGGTTCCGCCCAGGTGTCTCGAGTGCTGCTCAACCATCCGGGTGGTGCGCAGGGCTTCCGCATCGTGGACGATGACGGAAGCAGCGTGTGTTACCTCACGGATAACGAGCTGTCCGCGCCCACTGGTGTCGTCACCCCGCTGGACGAGCTGGCGCGCTTCGCCGCGGACAGCGATCTCCTGATCCACGACTCGCAGTACATCAAGAGCGACATGCCAGCCAAGGTGGGCTGGGGACACTCGGTGGTCGACGACGTGCTGGAGCTGGGCAAGCTGGCGCGTCCCAAGCGCCTGGCGCTGTTCCATCACGATCCAGATCGCACCGATGACGCGCTGGATGCGATCGGCGCCGCCGCGGAGACCTGGCTCCAGGAGTTCGCGCCCGACTGCGAGCTGTCCATCGCCAGTGAAGGCGACAGCCTCGAGCTCCCCCCGCGCTGACGAGACATGGGCAAGGACGTCTACGTCACCAAGGCCGACGGCGAGCTCGAGCCCCTCGATCTGACGAAGCTCAAGCACTCCCTCGCGCGCTCTGGGGCTGCAGAGGCGCTGGTGGAGCGCGTCGCGAGGCGGGTGGCCAGCAAGGTCGAGAATGGTATCCCCACGGAAAAGCTCTATCGCCTGGCCTTCCGCCAGCTGCGCAAGGAGCGTAGGCACATCTCCGCACGCTACAGCCTCAAGCGTGCGGTGATGCAGCTGGGGCCGACGGGTTACCCCTTCGAGCGTCTGATCGCTGCCATCCTCTCCCAGGAGGGATGGCGCACCGAGGTCGGCGTCAACCTCCAGGGCGCCGTGAACCACGAGATCGACGTGCTCGCCGAGTATGCGAGCGGCGACGAGAGCCATCGTCTGCTGGTCGAGTGCAAGCACAAGATGAGCGGCGACGCCAAGTGCGACGTGAAGACAGCGCTCTACGTATCCGCGCGTGCCCGGGACCTGCTCGGCGATCTACACGGAAACAGCGACCAGTTCTGGCTGGTCACGAACGGGCGCTTCACCGCAGACGCGGTGGTCTACGCGAAGAGCGTGCATCTCGGCCTGCTCAGCTGGGACCTCCCGAAGAGCCCGCCGATCAACGTCCACGACTACGATCGCAAGAGCGTGCCGCCGCCCGCCGCCGTCGAGCTCGATCTACCGCAGCGCAACCTCGCGCAGCGCATCACCGACGAGCTGGCGTTTCCCATCACCTGTCTCACGAGCCTCAAGCAGCGCCACAAGCAGCAGCTCCTGGACGACCGCATCGTGCTCTGCCGCGAGCTGGACGCACACCCGGAACTCCTACAGAAGCTGCGCTTGGATGCCGCTCAGCGCACCGAGGTGCGTCGGGAGCTCTTCGACCTGCTGCATCCGCTGACCCTGGAACCAAGCCCTCCCTCGACTCGGGACGAGCCACCAGGCCCCGAACTCCTCCCCTAGTTTTCCTGGGGGTGAGGCGCGACATCGCTCGCCGCATGGGAATCTCCTCCAGCTCGAGCTCACGCGGCCGTTAGCAGTCTCTGTGAAGGCGCAGAGCGAACCTGTCCCGAGCCCCGCCCGCAGCGAGTCCGGCGCGCGCCGGTGCGCGAGCAGTGCAGTGCAGTTCGCCCAGAAGCCGACGGCGCCCGAGATGCCGGCCGTGCGCGTCCCGAGCCTGGAGCGACCGTGGCTGCCGACGCGCCCGCCCGTGGGAGAGCAACCCACCGCACGTGTCGACTCGACCTGGCGGCTGGAGCGCCCTCGCTCGACCTACCGTCCTCTCGGAGGAGAGATCCTCGAGGAAGCATTCGACACCGAAGAGGAGCGTGAGACGGGACGCTTCGAGGTGGTAGAGGCCAGCGGGTCCATTCCCCCGGCGCGAGAGACGCCAGTGCTGGTGCGGATGGATGGCCACGGCGCAGGCGCGGTGCGGACGATCCCGCCAGGCGGACTGGTGCTGGGTCGCAGCCCCTCCGCCGACATCCAGATCGACGACGTGGGCGTCAGCCGCAGGCACGCCCATGTTCACCTGCGCTCGGACGCGATCTGGCTGGAGGACCTCGGATCGCGCAACGGCAGCTACGTCGGCGGACGCAACGTCAAGCAGCTCCAGCTGCGAGATGGGGACTGCATCCAGTTCGGGCCACGAGTGAGCTTTCGCTTCTCGCTGATGGACACCCAGCAGAAATCGATGCTGGAGCGGCTCTACTCTTCCAGCATCCTCGATCCGCTGACCGGCGCGCACAACCGCAGGCACGGAGAGGAGCGACTGGCTGCCGAGATCGCCTACGCCGTACGGCACCGGTCGATGCTGAGCGTGATCCTGGTGGATCTCGATCACTTCAAGCACGTCAACGACGAGCACGGACATCAGGCGGGCGACGCGGTGCTCAAGCACCTGGCCACCCTCGCGCGACGAGAGCTGCGCACCGAGGACGTCTTCGCGCGCTACGGCGGCGAGGAGTTCCTGATCATCGTGCGCAACGTCGACCTGAACGGCGCCTTCTGCGCGGCCGAGCGCATCCGCAGCGTGCTGGAGCGCACGGCGGTGAGCCATGAAGGCAAGCAGCTGAGCGCCACGCTGAGCGCGGGCTGTGCGTCCCTCGAGTGCGTGACGGCACCGACCGCTCAAGAGCTGATCGCGCTGGCCGACGCGCGCCTGTACGAGGCCAAGAACCGCGGACGCAACCAGGTCGTCATCGACCCCGTCTAGCCTCCAGTCCCGTTGCAGCCGAACCTCGCCTCTCACAGCCGAACTGCAACGTGAACTAAAAGTAACACTTACCACATTGCACTTCGACGGGCGGTCCGTCAGATTGCTCGGGATGACACGCGTGGGGTTGGGCGGTGTGGCGTTCGCCATCGGGCTGATGATTTCGGGCTGCGGAAGCTCGGATTCCGGAGGGGACCAGGGCAGCGGCGCGAGCGGTGGGAGCGGCGCGACCGGCGGGAGCGGCGCGACCGGCGGGAGCGGTGCCAGTGGCGGCAACGGGGGCAGCGGCGGGAGCGTCGAGCTGCCGCCGGAAGAGGAACGCTGCGGCTCCAAGCTGTTCGAGACACCAGAGGATCCGGCGGCGCGCGGCCCCTGGCCGGTCGGCGCGAAGACCCTGGACGTCGGCGGCGTGACCACCGAAGTCTGGTACCCTGCGGAAATTGGCAGCGAACGCGGGCAAGAGACGCTGGTCTACGACATCCGCAAATGGCTCCCGGACGCCGAGCAAGGCAAGATCCCTGATGCGGACAATCCCTGGCAGCCTTGCGACTGCTACAGAGATCTACCTTTGGATACCGCGCGCGGGCCGTACCCCGTGATCGTCTTCATCCATGGCACGGCGGCATTTCGTACCCAGAGCCTGAGCCAGATGATCCACTGGGCAAGCCGTGGCTTCGTCGTCCTGAGTCAGGACCACAAGGGCCTCTACCTGGGAGACTTGCTGCAGTTCAATTTCGGCGCGGATCTGCCGGGGGACACCTCGGCGCTGCTGTCGGCGCTGGACGCGGGGGCGAGCGGCCTTGATTTCCTCGGGGATCGGGTCGACATGTCACGCATCGGCATGGCCGGGCACAGCGCGGGCGGCGGAGGGATCGCCGCGTTCGGCAACACGGCGGGCGTCAAGGTGTTGATCCCGATGGCCGCTGGCGGCGTCGACCCAGCGCCCGAGTCCACACTGATCATGGGGGCTCTGGACGACGGAGTGGTCGCCTTCTCGAAGCAGAGCGACGCGTACGACGCAGCCTCTCCGAAGAAGCGCCTGGTGGGCCTCGGGAACGCAGGCCACCTGGCGTTCAGCGACCTCTGCGGACTCACCAACGACAAGGGACAGGACCTGGTCGAGGTAGCGCAGCAGTACGACATCCAGAACGCCAACCTGGCGACCATGCTCTGGGATGGCTGCGCCGACGGGCAGCTCTCTCAGGAGAACGCGACGGCGGTGGTCAACTTCGCAACGGCCGCAGCGTTCGAGGAGACGTTGCTCTGCTCACCGACCGCCGCGGGAGCGCTGAGCGCGATCCAGACGACCTATTCCGACGTGAGCGAGTACCAGGAACAGCTGAACTAGGCGAGCCGTGGCGGCCCCGAGGCTTGCCTCACCCCCCAAACAAACTCGTTCTGCGCTAGGCTGGAAGCCGGCGTTGGCGGTGGTGCCGAGGCGGGCCTTGCAAAGTCCCGCTCGGCGTTGCATGGCTTCCGCCCAGCGGAACCATGAGCTTCGGGGACTTGCTTGCGACGGCCTTCTATGGGGCGACCTTCCTCGCCCTGGGCTACTTCGTGCACAAGGTCTTCTGGCTGACGCGATTTCGCAGCCTGCAGGCGCGCTTGGTGCAGGAGGCCGCCGCCGCGACTCAGGAGCGCACGCACCGCGCCCGCAGCCAGTGGAAGAGCAAGGCATCCAAGATCTGGCGCGAGCTGCGCGGCGAGCTGAAGGATCAGGACGCCGAGCTGTACTCCCTGCGCGTCGAGCAAGAGCTGGTTCAGCTGCGTGAGGCGATCCGCGCCAAATCCGTAAGGAAAGATTTCGTGGAGCGGCTGTTCGACGCCGAGCCGGCGCTGGAGATCGAGCCGCTCTCGATCAAGCAGCGCAAGGGACGCCGCGACGCCGTGTCCCTGCGGCCCGCCTTCGGTCGCCTCGAGCGCGAACCGGCGCCGGACGAGACCAACTTCCAGCTGGCCCTGCGGTCCCGCTACGGCATCCTGCGGCGTGCGCTGGTGTTCTTCCTCGGAGCCGCGGACGTGGTCTACAGCTCACAGCACCTCGCGCGGATGAGCCAGAACGCTCAGATGCCCCTCGGCGTGCTGCTACGCCGCTTGTCGCTCGTCGTGTTGATCGTGAGCGTCGTCTTGGTCGACATCGCCCTCGGCGCCCGGCGACGCTTGATCCACGAAGTCGACCTGTGGATGCATGGCCGCTTCAAGCTCCCGGGTCACGGCTTCTTCACCGACACCATCAACGACAACGCGCCGACCCTGATCGCCCTGGGGCTCTGGCTCGCGGCGTACGGGCTGGTCTACGTCGGGCTGTATCTCTTCCTGTACTCCAAGTCCCAGCAGGCGGTACGGCACCTGCAGCAGCTGAACGCTGGCGCCGCGGAGCAGCGGGAGCAGATCTACCAGCACCATCTCACTCAGCTGCGCCTCTGGGTCGACCAGTTCGCTCACGCGCTGGACGAGGCGACGGACATCACCGTGAGCCAAGCCAGCATGCTGACCGACCGCGCGATTCATCGCCTGCGCCAGCGCATCGTGCCTCAGACGTTGCTGGTGTGCGCCGAGGAGCTGTCGAAGCGCATCTTCAAGAAGCTGCCCGAAGCGAGCACCAGCCTCCAGGACGCGGCCACCAGCTACAACCACAGCTTCCGCCACAACCTCTGGCCGCGCATCGAGGAGATGAACTACCAGCGAGAGTTCGCGCGCTACCGTTCCGCGTGGCAATACCTCGAGTCCACGCTCAGCGATCTGCAGAGCGAAGTCCCTCACGCCGAGCAGGCCTTCGAGCTGTGGGGCACACTGGAGGGCTACAAGCGCTTGTTCCCGGAGCTGGACGCAGAAGAGGTCCTGGCGCCGCTGGACGACGTCTTGCCCCAGACCTTGGAACAGCTGATCAGCGGCACCGAAGCGGAGCTGATCGAGCTGGACCGCGAGCTCGAGGAGCTGGTCGGGGCGCTACAAGACAAGTTCGACACCGCGAGCAGCCTGGTGGAGAGCCGCATCGAAGTGACGCGCAACGCCATGCGCTCGGACCTCAACCAGCTGTCTCGCGAGATCCTGCGAGCGCGCGAGCAAGCACGCCTCGAGGCGATGGCCTTCGAGATCTAGGGCGCAAGCACCGTCCGCGCGGATGCGAACAACCGACGACCAGCGGCGCTCTCGGTGCGGCTAGTCGGTGAGGGCTGGACCGCACAGGCCGCCGTTGCACGCTGCGGGTGCCGGGATGCCATCGCACAGCACACAGCCGCTGCTCATGCAGCTCGAGAGCGCCTGGTCCAGCTTGCCGAGCTCTTGCTCCGAGGTGGCCTTGTTGACGTAGAACGCTCCGGTGCAGTGCTCGGTGCGCGCGGAACAGCCGCTGGTGTAGACGATCTTGCAGTCGTCCGCCGTCGTGCAGCTCTTGTTCTGCTGCACGTATTCGAGCAGATCCGCGTCGTGCTGCGAGCAGTCGCCGTCGCAGCTGCCGTCGAAGGCCCAGATGGGATCATTCCAGTAGTAGCAGGTGCCCACCGTCCAGCCCTTGCCGTTCTCGCAGGGGTAGCCACAGGTCGCCGGACCAAAGCCCCAGTTGTTGTCGCAGGCGCTGCTCGGAGCAGGCTTTTCCGCAGGGCAAGGAGGCGGGGGGTTGGTACCTTCCCAGACCTGCCACTCGTCGTAGCAGGTGATTTCGGTACCGGGACACGAGTCGTACGGGTTCGAGCAAGCGTAGCGCTCGATGGTCCAGGTGCCGTAGTCCGTGCACTTGTAGG
>JAGQIY010001158.1 GCA_020430865.1 Myxococcales bacterium | reverse complement strand
GCTGGGGGCTGACTCCCGCGCCGTCAGGGCGCTGCCCGACGGTCGTGTCGTCCTCTTGAACCATGCAGGTCTCGGCGTGACGCTGCTGGACAGCGACGGCAATGTCCTCAGCGAGGTCATGCTCGGCGCCGCAGCGACGATCGCCTACAGCGTCGACGTGTGGCCGCTGGACGGCAGCCTGCTGTTCGCTGGTCAGACCCTGGATCGACTGAACGGCAAGGTGTACTCCACCGGCACCGATGCGTTCGCGTTCAAGCTGAGAGCCAGCTCCTTGCTCCCCTCAAACTGAGTCATCGCCGCGCTGCGCCCTGGCGCTCACTTGGCCGCCAGACCCAGGATGGGCTTCAACAATGGCCTGGGCGGCTCAGCGCCATCGACGCGAAACACGAACTCTCCATCTTCGCGGCTCAACAGCAAATAGACGGCGCCGACCGTCTGGAGCAAGTCGACCTGCTCGATGCGCTGCCCCCGCGACTCATCATCGTCGGCCACGCAGTTGCCCAACGTGGTCTGGAGCGACGCGAGCGGCGCCACCCGTAGCATGAGCGCTTGACCCGACCCGTGACTCACCAGCACCACGCGCTCTCCCAGCGGGGCGAGAGACAGGGTCCCAGCTTTCAGGCGAGCCGCGGAGACTCCCGGCAACTCCAGCGAGACACGGTCCAGCTTGCAGCCATCGATGGTGCAGCGGGTGAGCCGCGCCTCCACGCGACCTGGCTGCGATGGCCCCTCGGAGGCTCGCTCGAGCTTCAAGCCAGCGTAGCTCGCCGCGTCTCCGGCGCAGCCGAACTGCCCGACCGATTCCTCGAGGAGATGCATCTTCCAGCGCTCGGCTTGCTTGACCAGCAGTACGCGTCGCGAGCCGTCGTCGAGGTCGATGAACCGCGCCCGGGGAGTGACGCACGCGCGCAAGCCGCTGCCTTCGGACAGCTCGACGCGTCCGAACAGCTTGCCGAGCGATACGGCTTCATCGGCCGCTTCGAGGGTGGGGGTGAAGGAGAATGCCCGCACCTCGGTCTCTTCCTCCGTCGGCTCGAGCCAGACCACGTGGCCCGCAACGCGCCAGGCCTGCGGACCTTCAAGCTCGGGCTGAGCGAGCCCGGGGAGCTCCAGCGGCTCCACCTGCTGATCGCTCCCAGGGGCAGCCTGCCGGCTCCACCGCACCCTTGAATCGGATCCTCCGGGAACCTGCCAGGCTCCGGACCCGCCATGCAGCCGAAAGCGCAAGCTATCGGTGATCACCGGCTGCCGTTCCGCCAGACGATCGGACGGGCCGAGGCGGTGTGCAGGCCCAAGCTGCGGGACGGCGACCGGCGCTGGTGCGCTGAGCTCGGTCGAGCTCGGCTCGGTGGGCACGTCGCCGAACGCCTGAAACAGCCGATCCAGCGCGTCGCGCCCCGCCTTTCCGAGAGGCAGCGGCCGCTTGTAGAGCTCATCCTGGAGCGTCCGGAGCGACTCGTCGACGTCGGAGCGCTCCGCCTCGGCCGGACCCACCGCCCGAGTCCATGCCGCCTCGAGTTTCCTCGCGGCATCGATGCAGCGCCAGGTTTCGCCCCTTGGGGGAGGCGCGCCAGCGTCCACTCGCTGGGAGATCCCGATGTCGATCCGTCGCAAGCGGTCGGCCGGCGCTTCGCCGTCGAGCGGCGAACGCCCCACGCTGCACGCAGCGAACTCCGACCAGGCCGCCGCGACCCCGCGGCGCTCGGAGGCTCGCTGCAGCAAATACGCCGCAGTCGATGCCCCAGCCATCGCGACGAGCACCCCTACGCCGATGAGTCGCCGCCGTTCCATCGCTCCGTCGTAGCAGAGAAGACTGGCGCCGAAACGCCGGATCCGCAACGATCCCCGGGTGCCCCTCACCCCCCTCTTGCGCGCAGGCTGCATCCTCGCTGGCTCTGGGTTCGTCGTCGTGGCTTGCGGCGGGCTGGCTGATTCGTCGAACGACGGCTCGAGCAGCGCGGGAGGTACCGGCGGCTCCAGCGGAGGTCTGAGTGGTTCCGCAGGAGTCGGCGGAACCGTTGGTGGTTCCGTCGCGGGAGGTAGCGGCGGCTTCGGCGGAAGCGGTGACGCTTCGGCCGGGAACGCGAACGACGCGGGCGACGCCGACGCCCAGGTCACGGAAATCGGCGATGCCTTGGTTCAGGGGCTGCGCGACTACGAAGACGAACTGTGCACGAACCTCGGCCATTGCTGCGCCGATCTCGGCAAGCCGTTCACGGAGAGCGGGTGCCGAGAGCTGTTCGAGAACGCGCTCCCGGACCTGGTGAGTCAGATCTCGGAGAAGCTCGGCCAGGGGCTCGAGCTCGACACGAACGCATTCGAGCAGTGCGTGGCGGAGCTCGAGGTTTCCCTGAAGACGTGCGACCCCGAGCTGCCGGACGCTTGTCGCGACTACTGGAAGGGCAAGCTCTCCACGGGCGACCCGTGCGACGTACCCGAACAGTGCGCGAACGTGCCAGGCAAGGAGGTCGACTGCTCTTTCGTGGGATCGTCCAGCCAGTGCGTCGTCAAGTACCACGCAGGGGCGGGAGAGTCTTGCGTCTGGAGCTGCGACCAGACCGACGCCAGCACTTCCTGCAATGCCACGAACATCGACTCGGCGGACCAGGGGCGCTGCTACACGACCGAAGGGCTGCACTGCCAAGACGGCGTGTGCAAGCCCAACCTCGGTCCTGGAGCGTACTGCCACTCGAACTGGTGCGCAGAAGGGCTCTACTGCGACGACCCGACGGACAGCTGCGTCGCCCGCGACGCGCCCTGCGGCGGCGACGGGATCACCCCGGCCTGCAGCGCCGACCAGTATTGCAAGGGCGACGTGTGTATCCCCAAAGAAATGGACGGAGCGGACTGCAAGCGCGACGACGAGTGCGCGAGCGGAAGCTGCGGCTACTACGGGTGCAACACCGGCGTCTACCGGGAGTGGACGTCCTTCTGTCGCTGAGCCAGCACGCCGCGGCCTGCTTTGCCGTGAGGATTAGGGCAGTGACCACAAGGAAATGTCTAGCAGCTGCAGACCAATGCCAACCGCGAGCCAAACGAAGAAGAAGGCGAGGTCGAACGCCAGCGCTTTGCCGAGCGGAGAACTCCAGGCTCTATCGGTAACCATCAGCGCGGTGTCGGACTCCGCGCGGCGCACGAGCAGCTGCTTGCGCACCCACCGACGCCGCAGCTCGCGGTACAGCAACATGCCTACCAGGCCGATGGGGCCAAGGAAGACACCCAGGATCACGAAAGCCAGCGCGTAGAGCACGGTGCGCGAGGCCGCACGCCAGCTGAACTTGCGGAAGTTCGGAACATCCTCGGAGACTGGTGGTGAGTACGGTGATCGATCAGCGACGCCGGGAGGCTGCTCAGAATGCCGCATGGTACAATCCCCGGCGGGGCGCTTCCTGAGCCGCGAACGAGCCTGAAACAAGGGCGGCCCGCGGTTGGGCGGGCAGGCGATGG
>JAGQIY010001157.1 GCA_020430865.1 Myxococcales bacterium | reverse complement strand
CGCATTCGCTGCGAATCGTGCGCCTGCCCGCCGGAATGGACCCTGACGATCTGCTCAAACGCGATGGGGCCCAGGCGATGGAGGCGCTGCTGGGCGCAGCGCGCCCGCTCATCGAGGTGCTGTGGGAGCATGAGCGCGACGCCCTCCCCCTCGCCACGCCAGAGGACAAGGCGGGGCTCAAGGCCAGGCTGATGGCGCACATCGAAACCATCGCCGATGGCGATATCAAGGCGCTTTACCGGCGCGAGCTGATGGAACGGTTCTCGGCTTTCGCCTTTCCGCCCCGCGAGCCGCGCGAATGGCGGCCCGGTGGGCGCGGCGGCTTGGCTGCGCCACGCGGCAATCCCGCAAACCTGGCCCGGCTGCGCCGCCGCACCGGTAATCGCGATGCGCTTTCGGCGGCAATTGTTGCCGGATTGCTGCGTTATCCCTCGGAAATCGCCCGCCACGGCGATGCGCTGATCCGCGCCGGGCTTGCCGATCCGCGCTTTTCCGTGCTGATCGATGCGCAAGACGGCGGCGCGGTGCTTGAAACCGAGGCACTTGGTACCATATTGGCCGCTCGGGGTCTGGCAGCCCCGGGTCCCGAAGAATATGCCGCACTGCGTTTCGGCTTTCTGGCCGATGGTGTGTCCGAAGACCAGGCCCGTGCCGATCTGGCCCAGGCGGTGGGTCTGCTGGTCGAACGCCCCGCACTCGATGCGGCGCTGGCCGAGGCAACGGCACGCTTCGAGCGCGACCTTTCGGAAGGGGCCTATGCCGAGCAGCAGCGGCTGCTGAAGAGAAAACTGGAATTCGATGCGCGCTTGCGGCAAATGGCCTCGGCGCGTAGCGGCGGCCCTTCCGGGGCGGCGCCCTCAACAACGGCGGAATGATGGAAGACGACGAACTCAACGGCGGTGAAAAGGAAGGCGGCGATGCGCCGCTGATCGATCTCAACGAAGCCTCGATCAAGAAGCTGATCGCCCGCGCCAAGCGCCGCGGGGTGATCACCATGGACGAGCTCAACGAGGCCCTGCCGCAAGATCAGATGACCACCGACCAGATCGAGGACATCATGTCCGCGATCAGCGAGATGGGCGTGAACATCGTCGAAAGCGACGAGGATGCGATCGATCCCGAGGAAAAGGAGGTCGACGAAGTCGACGAGCCCGATCCGATCGGCGATCGCCCGGTGGTCGAGAAGAAGAAGGAAACCATCGAGCGCACGGACGATCCGGTGCGGATGTACCTGCGTGAGATGGGCGCGGTCGAGCTGCTCAGCCGCGAGGGCGAAATCGCCATTGCCAAGCGGATCGAGGCCGGACGCGACACCATGATCATGGGGCTGTGCGAAAGCCCGATCACCTTCCACGCGATCATCCAGTGGTCCGAGGCGCTCAACGCCGGCGAGATGCAGCTGCGCGAGATCCTCGATCTCGATGCGATGCTCTCCAAGGAACCCGCACCCGAAAACCTGACCGAGGACGGCGAGGAAGACGGCGAGGCGGAAATCAGCGAGGCCACCGCCGGCCCTTCCTACAAGGAAGAGGAAGACATCGAGGAAGAGGAATCGGCCGACGAGGACGAGGATGAGGACGGCGTCGAGCGCCGCGCCCGCCGTCCGGCCCGCGCCCGCCGTCCGGCCGAGGACGACGAGGAAGACAACACCCTCAGCCTCGCCCAGATGGAAGCCGCGCTCAAGCCCGGCGCGCTGGAAAAGTTCGCCGAGATCACCTCGCTGTTCAAGAAGTTCGAGAAGATCCAGGCCGAGCGGCTCGACGTGATGGGCGTGGGCGGCAGCTTTTCGCCCGCCAAGGAGAAGAGCTATCACCAGCTGCGCGAGGATCTGACCGCGCAGGTTGAGAGTGTGCAGTTCCACGCTACCAAGATCGAATACCTGGTCGACAATCTCTATGCCTTCAACCGCCGTCTGACCGCTCTGGGCGGGCAGATGCTGCGTCTGGCCGAGCGACACAAGGTCAACCGCAAGGACTTCCTTGACAGCTATGTCGGGCACGAGCTCGACGATGGCTGGCTGGCAGCGCAATCGGCCAAGGACAAGAAGTGGGCCGCCTTCGCCGATCAGGAAGCCGACGCGGTAGAGCGGATTCGTGCGGAAATCGCGGACATTGCTTCGGCCACCGGCATGGCGCTCGGCGAATTCCGCCGGATCGTCAACATGGTCCAGAAGGGCGAGCGCGAGGCGCGCATCGCCAAGAAGGAAATGGTTGAGGCCAACCTGCGTCTGGTGATCTCGATCGCCAAGAAATACACCAACCGCGGCCTGCAATTCCTTGATCTCATTCAGGAAGGCAACATCGGGCTGATGAAGGCGGTCGATAAGTTCGAGTACCGCCGCGGCTACAAGTTCAGCACCTATGCCACCTGGTGGATCCGCCAGGCAATCACCCGGGCCATCGCTGACCAGGCGCGCACCATTCGCATCCCGGTGCACATGATCGAGACGATCAACAAACTGGTGCGCACCTCGCGCTACCTCGTCCAGGAGCTCGGGCGCGAACCGACTCCCGAAGAGCTCGCCGTGAAGATGGAGCTACCCGTCGACAAGGTGCGCAAGGTGCAGAAGATCGCCAAGGAGCCGATCAGCCTGGAAACGCCGATCGGCGAAGAAGAGGACTCGAGCCTGGGCGACTTCATCGAAGACAAGAACGCGATCAACCCAGCCGAGGCGATGATCACCAGCAACCTCGAGGAGCAGACCGCCGAGGTGCTGAAGACGCTGACACCACGCGAGGAGAAGGTCCTGCGCCTGCGCTTCGGTATCGGCGAGAAGAGCGACCACACCCTCGAAGAGGTCGGACAGGACTTCGAGGTGACCCGCGAGCGCATCCGCCAGATCGAGGCGAAGGCGCTGCGCAAGCTGCGTCACCCCAGCCGGAGCAAGGCCCTCAAGACCTTCCTCGAGTAGCCCGGCGGGCGCTGGACGCTCAGGGACCCTCCCACGGGCGTCCGAGCTTCTTCAGCGCCTCTTTCGCTTCCCCACGGTAAGCAGAATCGCGAGGGCCGTCGCGCAGGAATGCCTCCCAGTGCTTGACCGCCTCCTTGCGGGGACCCAGCGCCTTCGCGTACAGGCGATGTGCCTCCCACAACCAGCGCGGCTTCGGCTCCTCCTTCTCAGCGATCTCGATCGACTTGCCAAGCTGCTCGCGGGCTTCGTTGTCCTGACGATTCGCGGCTAGCAGCTTACCGTAGCGATACCGCCAGAGGGCGTTGTCCGGGTCGGCAGCGATGGCCTTGTTCAGCTCATCCATCGCGGCGCGTTCCTGACCGAGAGCGTCGTACGCCTCCGCCAGATCCGCGTGGGCTTCGTACCGAGTCGGACGCAGCTCGAGCGCCTGCTGCAGGTCGGTGATGGCGTCCTTCACGGCGCCCTGGCGATAGCGCAGGACTCCACGCTGCCAGTAAGCGTCGGCCAGGCCCTTGTCGAGCTCGAGCGCCTTCGCGAGCGCCTCTTCGGCCTTGCGTGGGTTGCCCGCCTCGTTGGCGGCCCAGCCGACGTAGAGGTGGTACTCCGCGCGGTTTGGGTCGAGGTCGCGCGCGCGCTCCAGCGCCTTCAGCGCCTCGGCGAGGCTGTTGCCCTTCAGCAGCAGGGCGCGCCCCAGACAGTGGTTGGTCTCAGCGGAGGTTGGTCGAACCTGCAGCACCTCCTTCAGGATCTTCTCGGCCTGAGCGCCGCGGCCAGCGCTGACCTTGCCGCAGCCCACCCGGAGCTTCAGGTCGGGGTCATTCGGTGCCTTGGCGAGCGCAGCCTCGTACTCCTTGAGCGCTTCCTCGCTCTGACCGGCCGCTTCGTAGAGCAAGCCTCGCTCGAGTGCGAGGCCCGGGTACTCCCGGTCGACCTCCGAGACGGCATCGAACTCCTTGCGCGCCGCATCGAAATCACGATTCCGACGATAGGCGACGCCGAGGCGGAACTGAGCGCCGATGTCCTTCTTGTCGAGGCTCAGCGCCTTCTGGAAGTGCTTGACCGCTTCCTCGTAGCGGCCCTGGGCTAGCGCGACCTCGCCCAGCGCCTTGAAGATGGCGGGCGAGCGCGGCATCTTCTTCTGAGCCGCAGCGAGCTGCTCCTCCGCTTCTTCGTTGCGCCCCTGCTGACTCATCAACATGGCGAGTCCGATGTAGGCTTCGACGACGGCCACTTCGTCTTTCCCCGTGGAGATCGCCTTCTTGTAGGCGGCCTCCGCTTCCTGACGATTGCCGAGCGCGTCCTCGGCTTTGGCGAGCCAGAGGCCGACACGAGCGTCGTCGGGATGCGCGGTGGCGAGCTTCTTGAGCACCGCCTTGGCGTCTTCGAGTCGCTCGAGCGCGATCTGGGTCTTGGCGATGCCGATCGACGCCAGGATGTTGTCGGGATCGGCCTCCACGCCAGCCTTGAAGCGGGCCAACGCCTCGCTGAATCGGCCCGAACGGTACAGGGCATCGCCCAGACCCGCGAGCGCGCCAGCGGCCTTTGGGGAGATGGTCAGAGCCTTCTGGTAAGCCTTCTCTGCGTGGGTGATGCGGGAGCGAGAGAGATGGATGTCTCCACGCAGCGTCTCGCCCTCGACGACCTCCGACGGACTCGCAGGGTTCTGTGGCTTGTCCAGGAAGGACAGCAGCTCGAGGGCCTTGTCCTCCTCGTGTTCGCTCCAAGCTGCTCGCGCCAGCAGGATGCGTGCTCCGACGTGCTCGGGATTCGCCTTGAGCACCTTCTCGGCCTGCTGCTCTGCGCCCCTCGTATCCCCGGCGAGCAGCTTCGCGCGGGCCAAGCCGAAGTCCGTGCGAGGCGACTGCTCCACCCCCCCGGCTCTGGTCCAGACCTCCGTCGCGGCCTTCGGGTCCTTGGCCAACAGCTCCACCTCACCGAGCGCGGCCAGGGCGTCGATGTTCTGGGGGTCGCGCTGGCTGATGCGGCTCAGCACCTGGCGGGCCCTGGCCAGGTTTCCGTCGCTGGCAGCCTCCGCCGCCCGAGCGAGCTCGAGCTGGTCGACGTCGCTGGCTTCTTTCAGCTCCTGCAGCAGTACCTTGGCCCGCGCGGTCACCTTGGAATCGACTCCGAAGCGCAGCGAACTCAAAAAACCAGTGAACGCCGTGTAGGCGGCCAGCGGCTTGACCCGCTCCTCGCTGGCGCGCGTCCGATCGACGGACTCGAAGGCCGCGGTCGCGGAAGCGAAGGTGTCCTTCGCCATTTCCGCACGAGTATTCTTCACGGTGGTCTGGACGAGCTGCTGGTATTCTCCGCTCTTGACCTGATCCAGGATCCAGTACGCGCCGAACGGTCCGACGCTCGGCACCAAGGCCAGAGCGCCACCTGCCAGCAGGCCGATCACGGCGACGCCGAGCACGATCCGTCCCTTGCCACGCTTCTGCGGCTGTGGCTCGCCGGCTTGCCCGACGTGGAGCTGGACGTGGGTCCCCGCCGCCTGCGCCGGCTTTGGCTTCGGCTGATCCTCCTGGGGGATCGCGCCGAACTCCATGTCATCCTCGCCCCCACCTTCGAGCCCAACAGAGCCGCCCCCGACGCCCTCGTCGCCGAGGTTCACCTCGCCGTAGCTGACGCCGCCGCCGGCCTGGCGCACGATCGCGTTGTCGGACGTGGGACCACTGCTCGGCCCGCCAAAGTCGTCGAAATCGCTGCCGACGTCGCCAGGCGGAGGGCCAAAGCTGTCGGGAGGAGGAGCCCCGAAGCTGTCGCGTGGGGGCGGAGCTCCGAAGCTGTCGCGTGGGGGCGGAGCTCCGAAGCTGTCGCGTGGGGGCGGAGCTCCGAAGGGGTCGCTGTCCGCGGGGGGAGCACCGAACGGATCTTCTCCGAATGGATCCGAAGGCATGTTTCCGCGCGGAGCTGCTCCCTGTGGTGGCGGGGTGCTTCCGATCTCTGGAAGGCTATCCATGCTGGCGCGCGGCGGCGGCACACTG
>JAGQIY010001156.1 GCA_020430865.1 Myxococcales bacterium | reverse complement strand
TCTTGTGAAAGCTACGGGGGTTGCCGATGATCGCCATGGTGTCCTCCTACGTCACGTGCCAGCCGCGGCGAGCTCGGCTTCGAGCGCCCGCGTGTCTTGGGAGATGCGCAGCACGATGAACTCGGCCGGCTTGTTCGTGGCCAGGCCCACCCGGGCGATGACTTTGCCGGCGAAGATGACCGAGGGCGTGTTGAGCTGGTCCGAGACGTCGACGAAGAACGCCTTCGCCGGCTCGCGCGAGCGGAAGGCCCCGTTGTTCATCTGCGTCAGCAGGAACGCGGTGATGGTCCGCCGCACCTGAGCGCGCAGCCCCTCGGTGTTGTTCTTGTGCCGGGCGAACTGGAGGCCATCCTTGAGACTTCGCTCGATGAAGATCACACCGCGGCGTTCGGCGACGTACGGGAAGTTACCGTCGCCCTTGAGCGTTCGCGAGCCGTCGATGAAGCGCGGCAGACCGGGCCCCGTGGTGAGTGGGTTGATGCGCTTCGGGTAGACGAGATCGCGCTTGGCCTCTTCGAGCACCTCGTCCGTCTCGAAGCCGAGCACGCCGAACATGCGTCCCTTGTCGATGCCGGCGGGCGGATCATAGACGCCACCGGGCGTCGCGCTGTCGGTGCGCGCGAAGACACCGGTGAGGATCCCGGAAGGCGGCACCACGAGCTGGTCCGCGGCTCCGAAGACGCTCTTCGCGGGATTGAGCACCTTCACCCGCGGCCAGTAGATGGCGGCGTACTCGGAGAGGTTCAGGAGCGACGCGGTGGTCTGCACGTAGGCGACGATGTCGACCGCGCCCTGGTTCTCCGGCGGGTCGAGCACCGCGAATACCGTGCCGTCGCGGGTCACCTCGCAGTAGCGGACCATCGCGTTGTGCACGGCGGGCGTGGCCCGGCCGGGCACGATGAGCAGGGTCAGGTCCTGGACTTGGTCGAGCGCGTGCAGGCCGGTCTTGCCCGCCTCGTTGCCGACGAAGTCGGTGTCGTCGAGGCCCGCGAGACCATTGTCACCACCGGTCACGGCGACGGTCTGAATGTCGGGCACCGGCATGCCGGGCAGGAGCTGATCGATCACGCGCACGAAGATCGAGCCGAGGCGCGCGTCGTTGAGCACCCGCTCGACGTAGCGCTCGGCAGTGGGATCCATCGACAGGTTCGGGAAGGTCTCCCGATAGACCCCGTCCTCGATGATCGCGAGGTCGAACTCGTCGGCGTCACCAGACGTTGGGCCGCGCACCTCGGCTTCGATGCGATTGGCGTAGGCACCGGGGTCCTTGCCCTCGACCCGGATTGCGTTGGCAGCACCCGAGTCGCTTCCGAGGTGCGGATCGTTGTCGAGACCGAATGCGGCAGCCGTCGCGGGGCCCGCCTCGATGGACGCGCTGGAGCCCGTCGCCGTAGTGCGGATGTCGAGCACACCGCCCACGCCCGCGTCGACCATCACGCCGGCGATGGCCGCCTCGACGATCGCCTTCACCTCGGCGATGGTCACAGCCGCGATGTTGCCGACGTTGCCCGTGCCCGAGACGGGTCCAGCCGGGAAGCCCAA
Organism: Myxococcales bacterium; assembly: GCA_020430865.1. The sequence continues at coordinate 1,199 of JAGQIY010001156.1, read as the reverse complement.
CGCCGTGTTGGCCGTTCCGCCCGTGACCTCGACCGAGCTGCTCGTTCCCTCGGTATCGCTCGCGAGCGTGAGCACGCTGCCGGCGACGAGGGCCTTCCCGCCGATGATGGCCGCGTTGATGACGGCAGCCACCTCTTCCGGCGTGGCATTGCTGATGTCGCCGAAGTCGGCCGCAGCGAAGACAACGGTCTGCTCCACCCCGCCATCGAAGCGCAGCGTGAGCGTGTGGCCATCGGCGAGCCCGAAGGGCGTCGCGCCGCCTGCAGCCACCTGAGCCGCGCTCGCGTTGAACGTGGCGGTTTCGTCGGCGCCGCCGTTCACCGACAACACGAGAACGTCGCCGTCGGTGAGGGCGAAGGGGGCCGCAGCTGCACCGGTGATCACCGCAGGCGTCGGAGCGCCCGGCGACACCAGATAGCCGAAGCCACGCACCGCCGTCGCGGTAGCTGGAACGGCGATGTCCGTGTAGTGGACGGTTCGGACCACCCAGAGCTGGCTGCCACCGTTCTCGAAGAAGCCCATCGCAGCGAGGGCGAGGTCCGAGTCGGGCGTAAAGCCGCCGAACTTCGTCTGGAACTCCTCGAACGAGGTGACGAGCGTGGCCTGCCCGATCGGTCCGCGCTCGGTGATGCCGATCGCGCCGATGACGGCGGTGGGCGCCGACGGGATCCCGCGAACGCGCGGCTCCTCTTCGACGACGACGATCTTGGAAGAGAGAAGCTGTCCTGCCATGGTCTACCTCGATCCCTTTCGAGTTCTGGTCCGGTGGCTCTCGAGCGCGCTCCGCTCGGTCCGGGTGGTCTTCGGTTTTGGCCTGGGCAGGACTCGCTCCACGCCGAGCTCGCCCAACGCGACCGCACGCACGATGTCGGCGAGCTGTAGGACGGCATCCGGCAGCTCTGCGGTGCGAGCCCCGGAGGCAAGCGTCAGCGACTGCGCCAGGCGCCGCCCGGTGCGGGGATCGACGACCGTGCAGCCGCAGCTGCCGAGCGCCTTGCAGTAGGTCGCGTGAGCCAACGTGAAGACCTTCATGCGCCGCGCGCGGTTGATGAGGATGACGGTCACGGTGCACCTCCCGGGATCGCTGGTGCGATGGTCTCGGTCGTGAGCTCGGTGGTGTCGACGGCCTTGCCGAAGTCGAGAGGCAGCCCCTCGTCGATGTCGAAACCGCGCACGACGAAGCCGCAGCCGAAGGCACG
>JAGQIY010001155.1 GCA_020430865.1 Myxococcales bacterium | reverse complement strand
CAGCAGGCCTACCGCGTGCCCGGGACCTCGAAGACCCCATGATGACCCCCGACGCCAAGAAGCAGCTCTCCAGCACCATGCGCGCCCTGCGCACGGCTCTGCTGCAGGACCTCCACGACGCCACCGAGTCCGCCTACCGCCTCTCCGTGCGCGCCCAGGACAGCGGCCTGTCCGAGGCCGGCCGGGGGCGCCGCAAGCGTCTGGAGACCTGGATCGCGGAGGCCGCCCGGGCCGAGATCGAGCGCGAGCTGGCTTCGAAGCGCAAGGACTCCTGGTCTCCCGACAAGGTCGTCGCCGAGCGCCGCAAGCTCGACGTCCGGCTCCCCGAGCTCCTCCGCCGCTTCCGCGAGGAGGCCGAGAAGCAGGCCGCCTACACGCTCCTCAACCGCCTGGTGCTCCTCCGCCTCCTCGAGGCTGCCGAGCTGCGTCAGCCCCGGGTGGTCACAGGCGGCTGGGAGAGCCGCGGCTACAAGGACTTCCGCAGCCTCGCCCCCGCGCTCGTGCGCGGCGACGAGTCGGAGGGCTACGCCTTCCTGCTCCAGCTCGTCTTCGAGGACCTCGCCGTCGAACTGCCCGGCTTGTACGGGCCGGTGGGCGTGGCCGATCTGGTGCCCATCCCGAGCGCGACCCTGCGGCGGGTGGTGGAGGCCCTGGACGACCCGGCGCTCGAGACCTGCTGGACCGACGACATGACGCTGGGCTGGGTGTACCAGTACTGGAACGACCCCGAGCGCGAGGCCCTCGACGCCAAGCTGAACGGCGGCGGCAAGGTCGAGCCCCACGAGATCGCCAGCAAGACCCAGATGTTCACCGAGCGCTACATGGTGGACTGGCTGCTGCAGAACAGCCTGGGGCCGATGTGGCTGGCGATGTGTCGAAAGCACGGCTGGACCGCCGAGGTCGAAGCCGACGGCACGCTGGACGCGCTGGAGGCCCGCCGGGCGGACTGGCGCGCGAAGCGGGAGGCCGGCGAGGTCGAGCTCACCGCGCTGATGCCGCTCCACAGCGACGCGGAGTGCCGCTGGGCGTACTTCCTGCCCCAGCCGATCCCCGACGACGCCGTCGCCAGCGCCCCGGACACGGTACGCGACCTGAAGCTGATCGACCCGGCGGTGGGCTCCGGGCACTTCCTGGTGGTGGCCCTGGAGCTGCTGTTCGCGCTCTACCAGGAGGAGGCGCGGCACCGGGGAGAGGTGGGCGAGCCGCGGTGGACGGATGCCGCCATCGTCGAGCACATCCTGTCGCACAACCTCCACGGCATCGACCTCGACGCCCGGGCGGTGCAGATCGCTGCGGCAGCGCTGTGGCTGAAGGCGAAGCAGCTCGCTCCGGACGCGTCGGTGCAGCGGATGAACTTGGTGGCCTCGGCGCTCCGACTGTCCTCGCTGCCGGACGACGACCCGGCGCTGCTCGAGCTGCGGCAGGGGGTGGAAGCGGTGGGCATCGAGCCGGCACTCACGGACCGCCTGGTGGAGGCGCTCGCGGGGGCCGACCACCTGGGCAGCCTGCTCCAGGTCGACAAGGCCGTGCGGGGCGCGCTGGCCGCGGCCGAGGGGGCGATGGAGCCCGACCAGGGCGGGCTGTTCACGGGCTTCGGCGAGAAGCGGCGCAAGGTGGTGGACCGTGCGAAGGCCCACCGGGGCATCGTGGAGCGCCTGGAGGCGTTCCTGGCGGCCCACACCGGCGGCGACGACCTGGGGCTGCGCCTGCGGGGCGAGCAGCTCGCGGCGGGGGTGCGCTTCGTGCGCATGGTGCAGGAGGACACCTACGACCTGGTGGTGGGCAACCCGCCGTACCAGGGGACCTCGAAGATGGCCGAGGATGCCTACGTGAAGCGCACCTACCCGCGCGGGAAGGCTGACCTGTACGCGGCCTTCCTGGAGCGGGGGCTGCAGCTGGCCCGGCCGGGCGGGACGAGTGCGCTGCTCACAATGCGCAACTGGATGTTCATCAAGCAGTACGCCGCGCTGCGCGAGTGGCTGTTGGAGACGTTCGACCTTCGTGGGCTACTCGATTTGAGCTCGGGGGCCTTCGAGGAGATCAACGCCGCACAGGTGGTGGTGAGCGTCGTTGTCAGTGTGTTCCGGCGCGCGGAGCCGACTACCGAATCGGTTGCGCTGAAGGCCTTCGATGACGAGACCGTCACGACGCAAGGTGAGACGGAGCGGAAGCGGGCGGCGGTGTTGGCGGGCGTCGGGCGGCATGCGTTCGACGCGGCAGCGCTGAAGGTGGTGCCGGAGTGGCCGCTGGTCTACTGGTGGAGCGCGGAGTTTCTCGCCGAATACGCCACCACCCCGTTGTTGGGACGGGATTTCACAATCCGCCAGGGTCTTGGGACCCGGGACAATCCGCGCTTCATTCGCGCTGTGTGGGAGGTGGCTTGCAGCCGGGTGTACGTAGAACGAGCTCCAGGCAGCTACACAAACGATGGGGCATTTTGGAGTCCATTCGTCATGGGTGGTGGACCTCGTCAGTGGTTTGAACCATTAGCGGAGGTCGTCAACTACGCATATGGCGGGGTAGAAGTTGGAAACTTCGAAAGGTCGAAGTTTGGTCGTGGCCGGGACCTGTACTTTCGGAGAGGTGTAGCATTCAGTGCCATCGGCAGTGAATTCCGAGCACGAGTCCATCGCTACTCCTCGATAATTTCGGATGTTGGGGCCTCCGTTTTCGGCCCAGACACGGATGCGGTTCTTTGCAGCATGAACTCCGAGCGCAGCCGGCAAATAATGGGTGATCTCAATCCGACAATCCACTTCAAGATCGTCGACGTGGCTCGAATTCCCTTGTTCGCTGTCGATGGCGCGTCCGCCATCGTTCGCACGACCAGTACGGCATTCGAGGAGCACGAACGACGGCGGGAATCGTCGGTCGAATTTGAATCTCCTGCGCCATCCCCATGGCTCAATGCCCAAGTGTGGGCCCAATCAGCTGTCGACCGCCCAACCGGCGCACCGCTCCCCAGCTACACGCCGGAGTGCGCCCCCGAGCCCCCCACCGACCACATCAGCTTCGCCCTCGGCGTCGCCCTCGGTCGCTTCGGCCTCGACGCCAACGGGGACGGCACCGGCATCCTCGACCCCGCCACCGACGACCTCTCCGCAGCCCTCCCCGCCGGCATCTGCTTCCTCGACGGCACCCTCGACCTCGCCGACCTCCGCGACAGCCTCGGCCACCCGGCCGCGGCCTTCCTGCACGCGAAGTGGGCCAGCCACGGTCCCCAGATCGACACCAAGCGCAAGTCCCTCCGCGACTACCTGCGCCTGGACTTCTTCAAGGACGTGCACCGCCAGATGTACGAGAACCGGCCCATCCACTGGCCGCTCTCCTCGTCCGCCAAGACGTATGTGGCCTGGGTGAACATCCACCGCTGGAACGCCGACACCCTGCGCGTGCTGCTCGCCGACCACCTCCACCCCGCGCTCACCCGCCTCGACGGCGAGCTCGACGACCTCCGCGCCGCCCGAGAGTAAGCCCTCCGCCAAGGCCTGGAGCCCGGCGGGATCGGCCCAGCTACGACAGTGGGCATGAGCGAACCCCTGTCCACCGCCGCCACCGAACCGCTACTCGTGAGCGCTGCGCTCCTGGGCGGCCTTGTACGCAGCCGGCGTGAGGGCGCTT
>JAGQIY010001154.1 GCA_020430865.1 Myxococcales bacterium | reverse complement strand
GAGTCAGGCGCATGTCCGGGGGGAGGCGGTAACCGCTGTTCTTGTCTGCCACCAGCCGTCCGACGGCGGAGGGATCCAGCGGGGTGTCCTGGGCGAGGTGGAGCGTGACCGACTTCACGCTCGCCTCGCAGCCCAGCACGCGGAGCGCGCGTAGCTCGGTCTTGAGCCGCATCAGCTCCACCATCGAGATCGCCTCACGAGGCGCTGGCCCGAAGCGGTCCTCCATTTCCGCACCAATTTGTTGAACTTCCCCGGCGTCCTGGGCGCTGGCCAGTCGCTTGTACAACGAGAGCCGCACGCCCACCTCGGCGATGTAGTCTTCGGGCAGGAGCGCGTCGACGTCGAAGCTCAGGTCCGGATCGATCTCGTGGCGCACCTCCTCGCCACGCAGCTCGCGCGTCGCCTCCTCGAGCATCTGACAGAAGAGGTCGAAGCCGACGCTCGCCACGAAGCCACTCTGTTCGCCGCCCAGCAGGTCGCCGGCTCCGCGCTGCTCCATGTCCAGGCTTGCCACGTGGAAACCAGAGCCCAGCTCGTGGTAGCGCTCCAGGGCCTCGATGCGGTTGCGTGCCTCGTCGCTCATCTGCGCCGCGGGGGGCACCAGGAGGTAGCAGTAGGCGCGCTCGCTGGAGCGCCCGACGCGACCTCGCAGCTGATAGAGCTGCGAGAGACCGAAGAGGTCCGCGCGATCGATGATGATGGTGTTGGCCCGGGGGATGTCCAGGCCGCTCTCCACGATCGCCGTCGCCACCAGGATGTCGTACTGGCCCTCGACGAAGCCGATCATCGTCTTCTCCAGGGCGGCCTCGCTGAGCTGGCCGTGCCCGACCGCTATACGAGCCTCGGGCAACAGCTCGCTCAGCTTCGCGGCGCGCTCGTAGATGCCTTCGACGCGGTTGTAGACGTAGAACACCTGACCACCTCGGGACAGCTCGCTCAGGATGGCCTCGCGGACCAGCTTCTCGTCCCAGCGCGAGGTGATGGTGCGCACGGCGCGACGATCGACGGGAGCCGTCGAGATGATCGACATGTCTCGGAGCCCGCCGATGGCCAGCTGCAGCGTGCGCGGGATCGGGGTGGCGCTGAGCGTGAGCACGTCGACGCTGGACCTCAGCTGCTTGATTCGCTCCTTGTGGGTCACACCGAAGCGCTGCTCCTCGTCCACGATCAGCAGACCGAGGTTCTTGAAATGGACGTCCTTGCTCAGCAGGCGGTGGGTGCCAACGACGATGTCGACCTTGCCCTCCTTGAGCCCCTTCAGCGTCTCGGTCTGCTGCTTCTTGGAGACGAAGCGCGAGAGCGACTTCACGCTGAGCGCGTAGTCTTCCAGCCGGGAGGCGAAGGTGTTGGCGTGTTGCTGTGCCAGCACCGTGGTCGGGCAGAGCAGCGCCACCTGCCTGCCGCTCATTGCCGTACGGAATGCAGCGCGGATGGCCACCTCCGTCTTGCCGAAGCCGACGTCGCCGCAGACCAGGCGGTCCATCACCCGCTCCGACTCGAGATCCTGGTTGACCTCCTGGATCGCCGCTGCCTGATCTCGCGTCTCCTCGTAGGGGAAGGTCGCCTCGAAGGCTCGGTACTCGTCGTCCAGCGGCTCGATGGGGCGCTTCTGGGCGGCGTTTCGCTCGGCGTAGAGCTTGAGCAGCTCGTCGGCCATCTGGCGCACGCGCTTCTCGACCCTGGCCTTCGTCTTGGCGAAGCTCGTGCCCCCGAGGCGGTCGAGGCGGGGGGTGCCGTCGCCGCCCGAGTACTTCTGGATCTGGTTCAGGCGATAGACCGGCAAGAAGAGCTTGTCGCCGCCGAAATACTCCACGGTGAGCAGGTCGACGAGGGTGCTACCGACTTGCTTGTGTTCGAGGCCGAGGTAGCGGCCGATGCCGTGCTCCACGTGGACCACGAAGTCGCCTGGATTCAGCGCACGCAGATCCTCGAGGATACTCCTCGTGGTCTTCTTCTTCGCCTTCTGGCGGTGGGCGCGCTGGCCGAAGATCTCCTCTTCGGTGACGACAGCGAAGCCCTCGAGGGGTGCGACGGCGCCGCGAGCCAGCTCACCGACCCGCACGGAGAGCTCGACGCTGCGATGCTTCAGCAGCTGCTCGAGGCGATGGGCCTGCGTGGCCACGCGCGCGGCGAGGGTCACCTGGAGCCCTTCGTCTCGCCAGCTCTCGATGCGCTCGATCAGCGGATCCAACGCCGTCTGACCACCGCCGGTGTGGCGCGCCTGCTTGATCGCCTGGCTCAGCTCGTGCTGATCCTGAAACTCGAGGCTGGGCGCGTCGATCGGCGCCTCCGCGAGCTGCGCGAGGGGGCGCTCGGCGTTGCCGCTGATACCAGCGCTGTGGAGCGCGACGAGGTGTCGCTCCCCCAGAGCCGTCTGCACGTCACTCCGGTCGCTGAACAAAGAATCTACAGGGAAATGAGGCTTGCCACTCATGGCTAGCTCGCTGTCGAGCGCGCGCTCGAGCTCCCGATCGATGGCCTCCAGGATGCGCTCCGGTTGCTCGAAGACGATCAACGCGTCGCTCGGCAGGTAGTCGACGAGCGGAACCAGCTCGGAGAACGCAGGCAAGAAGGCTTCGGCGCCGAAGAAGGTGGTGCCAGCGACGATGTCACCCACCAGGACCCGCGCCTTCGTCGATGGCAGGTTCACGGCGTCGCACAGATCGCGGAGGATGTCCGCGGCGCGAGCGCTGCCTTCGGAACTCAGGATCGTCTCTCGCGCCGGGGGTAGCGTCACGTGGTCGTAGGCTCGCTCGCCGGTGCGCTGATCGTCCGGGTCGAAGCCGCGCATGCGCTCCACGCGGTCGAAGTCGAGCTCGACGCGAACCGGTTCGGGTGTTCCCGCGGGCCAGACGTCGAGCAACCCGCCGCGCAGCGCGAAGCTGCCTGGGTCCTCCACCACTGGCGCGCGCAGCCAGCCGGCAGAGGCGAGTCGCTTGGCGAGCTCCTGAGTGTCGACGTTCGCCCCTAGCTCCAGGGTAGTCGTTGCCCTGCGGATCAAGTCTGAAGAGACGGTCTTGCGCACCAGCGCGCTCGCCGGCACACACAGCGTGGACCACGCGTCGCCGCAGAGCCGCGCCAGGGTCGCGCAGCGACTCATGGCCGCGCGTCGGTCCTGGTGCACCTCGGCGTAGGCGTCCCCCTCCGGTGGCGCGAAGAGCAGCGCTTCGCCGACCGTGCGGAGCGCCTCCGGGCCGAGCTCTGGAGCGCCTCGCAGGAAGCGCAGGTCGGCTTGCGCGCGCGTCGCGCTCTCCAGGTCGGGAGTCACGTGGAGCACTCGCCGACCGCGCTCTGCGAGGCGGTGGCTCAGCAGCGCGGGGGCGAGCCCGACCGCGCGCACGGCGTGGGTGATGCGGATCTCGAGCGCGCGAGCCGCGAGTTGACTGACGCTCGAGGTGGGACGTTCGGACGCGATCACGTTCAGGGGGGATCCCCATAGCAGCTCGCGGCTGTTTGTCGTTCGCTTCGTCGTGGCGAGGTGCTCACTCGGCTCGCTGCGCCGCGCGTCGCTCTCGAGCAGCGAGCAGATGGTTCCTGGCGCGCAAGCTCCAGTCGCCCGCTGGATGCGCCGCGAGGTGCTCCTGAAACGCGACCGCCGCCAGATCGTAGGCGCCGTCGCGGTAGAGCAGCGTGCCCCGCGCGAACGCGATCGGGTACTCCGGCTGGCGCTTGCTCAGCACCTCGAGCGTCGCCAGCTGGCTGCGCGTCTGCGCGCGCGCGTCCGACCCCTCGGGGTGTTGCAGCAGGAAGCGCAGCAGCGCCAGCCACTCGTTGGGGTGCAGCGCATACACGGGATCACCTTCCAGTCCCGTGACGCGGTTCCAGCGCGCCTTGAAGAGCAAGCGCGCCTCCACGGCGTCGCCCACGAAGCGCCCAGCACGGAACCAGGGGCCATGGGCCGGCGCGTTCCCGAACGCGCCTGCCAGCGCCTGGCTGTCAGCCGGGGCTCCCCGACCAGCGAGGGCATCGACGAATAGCTCGCCCTGGATCGCCCGCAGCCGCACCAGCTCCTGGTCGGCGGCCCGACCGCGCGCGCGTCGAAAACCGGCGACCGAACCGCGCACGTCCGCCAGGCGGTCGGCCAGGCCAGGCGCAGGTAGGCCGCGCGACGCATACTCCGCGTTTCCCAGTCTTCGCAGGTACTCTCCGACCGTACGTGCCTCGAAGCTCAGCCCCTGCTGGCGCGCTTGCCGGGCCAGAGCGCGCTCCTCCGCCATGTCGGCCCGCAGATCCTCCGCGTCCACCCGAGGCAACGGGAGCCGCTCCGGAGCCACTGCACGAGGCACGGCGAGCAGCGCCGAGAGCAACCCAACCCCGACCAGGATCGCCCCGACCTGCCAGCCCTCCAGGTGCCGGGCAAGCCCGCGATCCCGGCGCTCCGCTTTCAACGCTTCGCTCACCGCCAGCAAGCATCCGTCATTGCGTCGCCCGTCGCTCGAAAAACGACCAGCCAAATCAACAGCCGGCGTGGGGGTGCAACCTCGGGTCACGGCTTGCTCAAGCGGCGGATCGAAGGGCGGTCGTGGGGGTGAGGAACGCCTCGAGCTGGCCGAGCGACGGCTCGGGCCACGTCCGGCCGCGAGGCGCGCTCGCCAAAGAGGTGAACAATGTTGTTGCTCAGCCGGCTCCGCAGACGACAATGAGCAGAACCGTGGACGACAAGCGCAAGCATCCCAGAGCACCCTGTAACCTCTACGTCAGCTGCACCCTGGCGAGCAGTGAGAGCGTCGTCGAGGGCACCGCCAAGGACATCGGTCCCGGCGGCATGTTCATCGAGTCCTCGGCGATGCCGAAGTTCGGTGAGTCGATCGAGATCAGCGTGAAGCTGCCGGGAGGCGACGCGGAGTCTCGGCTGCCCGCGGTCGTGCGCTGGGCGACCTCCTCCGGCTTCGGGGTGCAGTTCGGTTTCCTCGGGGCAAAGGACACGCACGCGATCACGTTGCTGATGAAGCAGTCCCACTAGTAGCAGTGTCCTGTCTCCGTGGTTCGCTGCAAGACTCGCCCGCCCCCTGAGGGCGTGGGCGAGCGAGTCTTGCGCCCTGGTGCGCCTCTATCGAGACCAGGAAACGCTGTGTTGACTGGTTCAGCGAATCACGGATTCGCCTCACTAGCAGGCTGCAGGAAACCGCAGTTCTTCGCTCGCTAGTCCAGCAGGGTGCACTCGCCCACCTCGGGCGGGTTGCGATCGAAGTGGACGCACGTCTTCTCCGGGTCGCTGCAAGGCCGCGGGTCATCTGGCGACCCAGGTTCCACTGCGTGGCAGAGCTCCGCGCAGCGTCCGCCAACGCACGAGTGACCAGCGACGCAGGGCGTCTGCTCGTTGCACTTCTCTCCCGTCACTGCGGTTCCAGAGGGGGCACATGCCTGGCTGCCCGTAGGGTCCACGAGCTGGCAGCTGCGCCCTGGCTCGTCGCTGCACGCATCCGCATCGAGCACCGAGCACGTTCCCACAGGGAAACACAGGTCGACGCCGGCGTCGACGGCGACACCACCGGCGAGCCCCAGCAGGTACTGGCGGATGCAGCTCTCGCCCGATGGACAGGCCGTCCAGTCGCCGCCGCAGCACTGAGTGCGGCACTGCCCAGCGGCGCACAGCGTGCCCGCAGTGCACTCACTCGACAGCGTGCAGGTCTCGCCTGCTTGCTTGCCTCCGGCCGTCTCGCAACGCGCGACCGCCTGATCGGCGGCCAGGACCGGGCGGCAAGCCTGCCCCGCGGCGCAACCCGAGTTCGTCTGGTAGTTGCAGTCGCCGCTGCCGCACAGCGACGGTCCGTCCGGCGGGTCCTCGATGCCGCCCCCGCCATCCAGGATCACCGCGGGCACACCGGCGTCGGCGTCCGTCGTCTCCTCCGAGCCACCACCGCACGCAGTCAGGATGACCAGCGTCGTGGTCGGGAGAAGCAATCGATAGCTAGCGTTGAACATTTGAAGTGATTTGGGTGCTCGCTGTGGCGCAGCGTTCATAGCGTCATCAGCCAGATCCAGCCAATCGCACCCACCAGGGCCCAGAGCGCCGCCAGAACCAGCATACTGACGATGAACCATCTCAGGCGCTGGGCAAGCCTCGGATCCGAGCGGGTGACACTGGGGCGCGTGGAGGCCGCCCAGGCCCAGGGCAACGCGGTGAGGTGTGGGACCACCAAGGTCAGCAGCGCGCACAGGAGCACGAACTGCATCACGATCTCCAGCTGCGCCGCCGCGAGCGGGTCGAGCTGCATGTCCTGCGCGACGCGGCGCAGGAGTTCGGAGTGCGCTCCGGTTGCGCTCGCGCGCTTCACTTCCTCTCCGCGCACCATCAGGGCGAGGGGGATGGACGCCATCGCGCTCACCACGCCTACTGGATAGGCGCTGAGATGGGCCAGCATGTAGCGCTCCCCGAACCAACGCAGGCGCAGCCACGCTGACGGCCTGGGCTCCGGCTGCTGGTCGATCTGCTGGCCGTCCGGAGTTTCTGTATGGGTTTTCAGGGCCACTGGCGTGCGCGGTTGGTCGGACTGCTGCTTCACTCGCGTGATACCGCGAGTGCCAATGCTACCCGCCCAAGGGAGTAACGATCGACCCTGGAGCGCCGAACTTCACCAGGACGGAACCAGCAGGTGCATTCGCCTCACACGCTTCGGCGATCGAGGTGTTGGCGTGAAGCTTCGGTGATTCCCTTGACCTCCCGTCGACGATCGGAAACAAGCGCAGCATAGGAGTAGCCATGGCCGACGTTCCCGAGACACCCAGCGAATTCTTCAACCAGTACGTTCCCGCCCGCTTCGCAGACATCAAGGACGCGCTCTCGGGTAAGAGCTCCTCGGGCTGCATCACCTTCCGCGTTACGGACGCAGGCGAGTGGAGCCTACGTCTCGAGGACGGCGATCTGGTGATCGAGGAGGGCATGGGTGAAGACGTGATCATCCAGGTGACCCTCGACTCCCGTGACTTCGCGGCGATCCTGGTCGAAGGCGCGCGTCAGCAGGAGGCGAAGGACCAGAAGCCGGAGAACCAGGTGGTGGCGCTCAAGGCCATCACCATCGACGAGACGCGCGCGAATCAGGTGCGTGGCGTTGCTGGCAGCGTGAGCCTGGTGATCGCCGACGGCGACGACACCCGTCGCCTCACGCTGACCCCTGGCAGCCAGGAAGCCAAGGTGGACAATCCGGACTGCAAGCTCAGCTGCCAGATGAACGACTTCGTCGACTGGCAGGAGGGCAAGATCCAGCCCATGCAGCTGGTGATGACGGGCAAGATGCGCATCGAAGGCAACGCCCAGATCCCGATGGCGCTGACCGCCGTCCTCGCCTAGCCCCCTGGGCCTCAGTCTTCCGGCGGCGGAGGTGGCGCGCCATCCGGCACGCAGGCGAAGTAGTCGTCCTTTACCGTGCGGCAAGTACCATCCAGCGTGCCGTCGGGCGCCTCGAAGCTGCAAGCGGCGCCTTCGCGCTTGCCCTTGCAGGCGTCCAGCGCGACCTGGGGCGGCGGATGCGGAGGCCGCTCGTGGGCTTGGGTGGGGCGGGGCTGCGCGGGCTCGGCGCTGGCGCCGGAGCTCGCGACGACCAGACCGAGGGTCAGCAATCCGAGCTGAGCGATGGGCTTGTGCATTGGTTCCTTTCCGCGGGGCGATGGGCGCCCTGCAGAGAGGCGTCGAGCAAGCCACGTGCCAGTTCAGCTCAGCGCTGAACCGTCTGTTTTATCCTTGGAACGCCGCGTCGCGCAGGGCACTGCCAGGCGGGATCTGCAGCGTCGAGTGCGGGGTGTGCCCGGGTTCAGACGAGCGGTCCTCACCCCCGAACCCGACGCCTACTTCGCTGCGGACGGTGTCTTGGCGTTCGCTTCGGGCTTCGGCGCTTCGGGCTTCGGGGCTTCGGGCGTCTCCTCGGGTTTCGGCGCTTCTTTCTTGGGCTTCGGCTTGCTCGCGAAGGACTGTTTCGGCGGAGGCAGCGGGCCCCACTGCAAGCTCTCGCCGTACTGCGTCGAGACCTTGATCGTCTTCCAGCGCTTCAGGTTCATCATGTAGATGCCGTTCTGCTTTTTGCGCGTGGAAAAGAATGCGAGCAGGCGTCCGTCGGGGCTACACGCTGGATAGGTGTTGGAACCCATGTTCTGCGTGAGGCGCACGATGCCGTGGCCCTTCTCGTCGCTCATCACCAGGTCGCGGCGGTCTCCGCCGACCTCCACCGAGTAGACGATGCGGATACCGTCCTCGGTGTCACAGAAGGTCGGCGCCGAAGCGACGAAGCCCGGCGGCGAGATCGCCTTGCCATCGACGTAGATGCGACGGGTCGAGCGCTTGCCGACGCCGCCGCCTACCCACGCGAGCTTGCCCGAGGGGGAGAACACGGGGCGCGTCGCGAGTTCCATCTTCGACACTGGCTTCATCTCGCTGCCATCGGGCTTACCGACGTAGATGACGCTCTTCAGGCCTTCGGAGACGGCGATCGCCATCCTGGAGCCGTCCTTGTCGAAGGCCACGCTGTAGATCGAGCCGCTGAAGGGCAGCTTCACCTGCTTGTCGTCGCGGTACAGCTTGAACGGCGCGTAGTTCTTGCTGAGCACGTAGAAGAAATTCGTGTTGTTCGGACTCCACACCGGCGCCAGCGCGGTGTCGTCCTGGGAGGTGCGCGGCTTCAGGTCGTGGCCGTCGGAGTCCATGCTGAAGATGCGGCGGTTCTTGCCCCACTTTCCGCTGTAGATCATGTGGCTGGCGAACCCGCCGTCGGTGCCGGTGATGGCGCCGAGCAGTGCGTCGGTGATGCGGTGCGCGGTCTCGCGCACGTCCTTCTTGTCGACGACCAGCTTCTTCTCGTAGACCGGCTCCTTGCCCACGTTCAGGAAGTAGGCCAGGCCAAAGACCTCGATCTTGTCGCCCTTGGTTTTGCGTGCGGAAACTTTGACGATGACCTCGGCGCCGACCTTCTTCCAGGCGTCCACGTCCACCGGGTCGTCGAAGGAGTAGAGGCCAGGCGGCGCCTTGTCGTCGGCGATCACCCTGAACATGCCCGAGAGCTCCATGTCCCGGCGCACGACGCCGCGCACGATCACGTCTTCCAGGTCGGGAGACAGTGACGGCAGGATGGCGAGGCTCGTGACGTGGACGTTCACGTCACTGCTCTTGACCACGAACGGGCCGAGCTTCGTCTCGTCAGGCGGGGGCTCCGACTGGGCCCCGCTCGACGTCGCGACGAGCGCGAGCGCGCTGAGGGCGCCCAGGCCAAGCGCGTGCTGGAGGAGGTTTTGCTTCATTCCGGTGTTGCTTCGGGTGCTGGTGCCGGTGCTTCGGGTGCTGGTGCGGGGTCTGGCTTCGGTTCCGGCTTCGGTTCCGGTGCGGGGGCCGGATCCGGATCGGACTTCGGCGGGGGATCGGTCTTGGCGCATGATCGGCTCTTGTCACCCGCGAACACGGGGAAGACGGTGGACTCCAGGATGTCGGGGTAGTTCTTGGGTGGTGGCGGGAGTTGCTGGCCAACGGTCGACTGCATGGCCTCCCGAACCTTGGCGTCGAACACTGCATTGCCGCTGGGCCCCGTGATCGTAAAACCCGTCACGGAGCGGTCGCCGCCCACGCTGGCGCTGACCGACGCCCGCAGACCGCCGACGACGCTGCAGGGTAGGCTCGATGGCTGGTGGAAGCGGCTGCTGAACCAGGACGCGATCTTGACGCGGTACAGGCTCACGGCGCGCGCCTTCAGCGGGTCCGTCTCCGTGCCCTCCTTCACGCCGTCGGGAGAGCCTTCGCCCTCGGCAGTGGGCTCGACCTCCCCAGCGTCCAGGTCCTTGATGTCGTCGTCGACTTCCTTGGCGATCTCGGCGTCCGGCGGGGGCGCAGCGGCGTCGCCCTCGGCGACCTTGCTCTCGGGGATCTTGGTGGGATCGTCCTTCGCGTCGGGCGACGGGGCCGAGGCAGCCTCCATGCGCTTGATGGCTTCCGGCTTGATCTGCCACATGTCGGGCAGCTTCGGCTTCATCTTCTTGCCGCCGAGCTTGAGCAGCGGGAGCTCGTCCATCACCGGCTTGACGGCGATCGGCAGCTCCTTGGGCTTCGGCTCCGGCTTCACCTGCCCCGCCTGGAGCTCCAGGTTCAGATAGCGGGCGCCGATGGGCGAGCCGACGCAGATCACCACGGAAATGACCATTCCGAGGGCTAGCTCGCCGGTTGTGAAATCGGACCACGCCATGGAGAGAACTCGGTCGTCAGAGACGAAGACGATGGCTACTTGGACGGTTTGGGCGCTGGGGAGGATTCATCCACCTCCTCCAACTCCGGTTGGACCAGCAAATTCAATGAGGTAACGCCGCTCGCACGAGCCGCCGCGACGACCTTCGCGACCACACCATAGCGCGCCTCCTTGTCGGCGCGGATGTACAGCTCGCGCTCCTTCTGCACGCGCTGGCTGTCGAGCAACACCGAATCGATGCTGTCGGTCACGTCCTTGTCGGCGAACATGATGCGCTCCTCCTTGGTCACCGTGACCAGGAGCCGTGAGTCCTTCACGGGCGTGTTCGCGGCCTGCACGTTGGGCAGGTCGATGCGCAGACCCGTGGTGAGCAGCGGCGCGGTCACCATGAAGACCACCAGGAGCACCAGCATCACGTCGACGAAGGGCGTGATGTTGATGTCGGTGAACCCGCCGCGGCGTCGGCCTCTGCGGCCTCCTCCTCCAACCTTGGCTCCCATCTTGCGTTCCTCTCAGCGACCGATCCCCTGCATCGTGGGTGCGCCCTGGGAGTGATCGGGTGGGGGCTGCGAAGGCTCGTTGCGACGTACCAAGGGCACCGCCGAAGTGGGACCCGCGGGGTTGCCCGCGATGATCTCGACCCAGCCGTCCGATGACGCCTCGAGCTCCTCCAGCAGATCGCCCACTCGACGCTCGATGTAGTTGTAGCCGATGGTCGCCGGGATCGCGGCGAACAGCCCCACGGCGGTCGCGATCAGCGCCTCCCCGATGGCTGGCGCGACGACCGGCAGCGACGCACTCTTCTCCCGGCCGATCAGGATGAAGGCCTCCATGATGCCCCAGACGGTGCCGAAGAGGCCGACGAAGGGCGCCGCGGAGGCGATGCTCGCGAGCGTGGGCAGCAGGGTCGACGCCTTGGACTGCTCGTTGACGATGGCACGCTTGGCCACCGCCTGAAGCAGCTCACTGTTCAGGCCCGGCTGGTGGTGACGCTTGCCTAGCTCCATGACCACGCGTCCGCCGGGCGAGTGGCGATGCTCGATGCTTGCGCTGATCAGGTCCGAGGCGTTGTGGATGTTCTCCGTGGCGCGCTCGAAGGCATGCTGAGCCGACCGCAGGCGCATCAGCTGCAGGAACTTCACGACCACGATGAACCAGACCGCCGCGGCCGCGAGCAGCAGGCCCAGCAGCACCACGAGCACGACGCCCTTGGAGTGCGTGGCGAGAGATATCGGGTTCAGATCGGCTTCGGCGAGGAACAGCATGTGATGAGGGGCCTTACGACTGAGGGTGCGCTGGGGTCTGACTCGAGCAGGCTCCCGCGTCGGGGGAGCTGAACATTTCCAGGAGGATTCATGGCCTGGATGCACGGAGTGGCTGATCGATGGGATCGACCAGCCACCCTGGACTCTGGCCGGCGGACTACTCCGCCACCATCACGTCGACGCGGCGATCCTCGAAGTAGCTCGCCTCGTCGGTACCCGTGGCATCCAGCTCGCCGCGGGAGCTGGTCTTGACCCGGTCCTTGCCCAGCCCACGCTGGCTCAGAGCAGCCTTGACGTTCTCCGCCCGGCGTCCACCCAGCACCATGTTGTACTCTTCATCTCCGCGGGGATCCGCGTGGCCCACCAGCTGCATCTGCTTGTCCTTGAGCGCACCCGTCGCGAAGCAATCCGCGAGCTTCTTCAGCACCACCTCGTCCTGGGGTCGGACGTTGGCTGAGTTGTAGGCGAAGTGCGCATCGGAGTCGCTGATCCCACACGCCTTCTTGATCTCGTCGGAGATGTTGATCTGGCTCTTCTTGGGGTCGTCGTCCGGGTCATCCGCGGGCAGCTCGTCTCCAGTCGCCTGGGTGGCGGTGGCGACGGGTTCGGTGCCTCCAGTGGGGGCAGCGGGCGGCTCCTTGGGATCGGAGCCACAGGCAAGCAAAAGGGCGGCGGGCAACAGCGTGCTCAGCAGATGGAACTTCTTCATGCGACCTCCTTGTCGGATTGCTCCGGATTCGGCGGGTTGTTGGGTGTCTCTCGGGGAGTTGCGAGTTGCCACGCGGCTATCAACGCCAACGGGGCGTACGATACAAACCGCGGGGAGCCGGGACGGCCTTACTGTGGAGCCCATGCCCTGGCCAAGACTCGCGAGCGCCCTTGCTTAGCGCTTCGCGCGGAGCATGTCTTCCAAGCCAGGCTTTGAAAAGCCCCCACGATTTGGGCCAACCCACTGGCGTTCAAGTCGGACTGGAAAGCACCTGGCTGGTTTGCAGTCGCAAAGGAAAACGACTGGCGCGACGACTGCGAGATCCCCCCCCGATTAGACAAAAAGCCTCGTTTCCGGCAGAACCGACGAGTGATCTCGTCATCGTGAGGGCGATTTTCGGCCACGTGGGTAGTTCGGGGGGGGGAGGCGCGTCGAAGGGCTCTTCCCTCACCCCCAAACCCGGATGAACAGGCCCAGCTCAAGTCCGGCAGATGCGCCGGGCGTGTGCTTCGTCCGTGGTCACCGCCGTCTCCAGCTCGCTCTCCCGCGCCATGCGTTTCACCTGCAGCTCACCCACCACCGTGGACACCAGGACCACCACGCGCGGGAAGGTGTCGCTTAGCTTGGCTCGCAGCTCGGCGGTGGAGTTCTCGAATGCGTCGGAGTTGTTTCCGGGAGCCTCCCGCATATCGAGGATCATGCCCCAGCCTCGATGCGATCTGGTGATCTGGGACATGGCGTCGGCGTAGGTGGCCATCAGTCGCTCCACGTCACAGCGCTCCGTGCTCCGGCGCACCCAGATCAAGCGCTCAGTCGGATCCTCTTCGATGGTGACCAGGGGGCTCTCGAACACGACCTGCTTCATGGCTTCTCTTCGATAGGGCTCGACCGGACGACAGTCCAGTGGCGATTCGGTGAACCGAGCGTGACGGCGGTGGCGGGCCAAGTCGCTTCACTCCCCTTGCGGACGACTCGGCCACGAGCTCTGCCTCTCGCGTCCTCCCGCCTGCTCCGTCCCGTGCGGAAATGGACTCCCCGGAGGCCAGGCTAGATGCCGTCCAGCACGTGCAGCAGGTAGGCCGTCGCGAGCACGAAGAACAAGCTGATCAAGACAGCGACCCAGCGCGGCGCCCGGCGAGGGTCCGAGCGGGGTTCGTGTTGCAAGGAAGCCATTGCCAGCAGGGCGACTCCGCCCAGGCGCTTCTCGGCGCTCGCGCTCCGTTCGTGGTCGCCGGTCATGCCCTTGTAGCGAGCAGCAGCTTCCGGCAGCTGCTGGGTGTCTTGGCAGTGACTGAGGAACGCACCATGGGCGCTGTCGTCGTCCCAGTCGTCGACGACCTTTTTCCACAGTGCTTCCAGGATGGGATCACTCATCGCTCTGGCTCGGATCTGCCTGCAGTGTAACCGAAGGGACTTCGCCGTTCGTGCCACTCCTCTTTTCGGCAACCGGGGAACCGGCGTGATACCTTCGGCGCGCTCCCATGACAGACAATCCGTACGCAGCTCCCCAATTCCCTGGAGATTTGCCGCCGACGGGCGGAGGCATTCACGGCCCTCCCGGTCACTGGACGCCCACCGAAGTGGTGGGCAGCGCCTGGGAGATCTTCAAGAAGCACTGGGCCGTGCTGTTCGGTGGTGTGTTCCTGGTGTCGGTGATCGCCGGGGTTCCGGGCTACATCGCCAGCGCGATCCAGGGCGGCGCGCAGCTCGAGCCAGGGACGTCGGAGTACGTGCTGGTGCAGGCGGTGGGCACGCTCCTCGACAACTTGCTCTCGCTGTTCTTCTCCGTGGGGCAGATCCGGCTCTACATGCAAGCCGCGCGCGGCCAGAACCCGGATTTCGGCGTGCTGTTCTCGGGCATGGACCGCTTCGGCGCGATCTTCGTGATGGGGCTGATCGCGGGCATCCTCTACCTGATCGGCT
>JAGQIY010000122.1 GCA_020430865.1 Myxococcales bacterium | reverse complement strand
GCTGATTCCGCGCCGAACGGACGCCGGGCCGCAGCTTGTGAGAGAGGACCGACTCAGGTGAGCACTGGGGTTAGCCGTGTGATCGCTGCGGCGCGGATCCCGGCGGTTGTGGCGAATTGCAGCTCGAAGCCCGGTCCGTCGCGGGTGGGCTGCTTGCTGGGAGTGTCCGCAGCGTAGCCCTGCCAGCGCCCACGAGGTTCCTCGCTCTTTTCGTCCGTTTGCCAGCGCGATGTCGATTTCTACGACTGCGATGTCGATTTCGGGCCGCGTGCAGCGTCGTGTCAGTGAGAGCCACTCCGAGCTCTCGCGAGGGATACCATGGCAAGTTCGAAGCAAGAGAGGCGGGACTACCGGAGTGCCTTGCTGCTGACGGCGAGCGTGCTGTCGTGCCTGGCGCTGGCCAGCCACGCGCTACTCCGATCGGAAAGCTCCGTCATCGAGGCGCTGCTCGTACTTGGAGGGGTGGCACTCGGGGCTCGCACGCTGGTGGTCGGGCGCCGGAGGTCACTTCCAGAGGCGTCACGCATCGGTGCGTATACCCTTGACGGCAAGCTCGGTGAAGGGGGCATGGGCGTCGTCTACAAGGCTCATCACGATCTTCTGGAGCGCCCAGCCGCGATCAAATTCCTCTCCCACGAGCGGGAGCCAGCGGCCGAAGCGCGGTTCGAGCAAGAGGTGCAGCTCACCAGCCGGCTCACTCATCCCAACACGATTTCGATCTACGACTTCGGCAGAACGCCGAGAGGGCAGTTCTTCTACGTCATGGAGTGGATCGACGGCATGGATTTACAGAGTCTGGTGAAGCGAGAGGGACGGCTCCCGCCAGCCCGAGTCGCGTACCTCTTGGCCCAGGTGTGTGGAGCCCTGAGCGAAGCTCACGAGCTCGGCCTCATCCATCGCGACGTGAAACCAGCCAACGTCATGGTCTGCCAGCGGGGGAGACAGCGGGACGTGGTCAAGCTGCTGGACTTCGGGTTGATCGAGAGAATTGGTGCGGGCGCGAGGCTCCGCGACGAAAGCCCCGACACCGTGGTCGGCACCCCATTGTATCTGGCCCCGGAAACCCTCACGGCGCCGGAGCGCGTGGATGCGCGAAGCGACCTCTATGCCGTCGGCGCCCTCGACTACTTTCTACTCACCGGCGCGGCTCCGTTCTCCGGCAAGAGCGCGCTCGACATCTTCGCACAACACCTGAAGTCCGAGCCGGTGTCGCCTTCGCGGCGCGTCGCCACCCCGATCCCCGCGCCCCTCGAGGCGCTGATACTGAGCTGCCTCAGGAAGTCACCCGATGAGCGGCCGCACAGCGCTCGAGCCTTGCAGCGCGAGTTCGAACGATTGGCGGCTTCCCTCCGAGAACGACCCGCGGCGGCTCCTGTCGACGTGCCCTCGGCACGAGCAGCCTGACGCTCACCACTCGCCGGTGCTGGGCATGCTGGCCCACGGCTCCTTGGGCGGGAGCGCGGCGCCGGCTTGCAGGAGCTCTACGGAGATCTGATCCGGAGAACGGACGAAGG
>JAGQIY010001153.1 GCA_020430865.1 Myxococcales bacterium | reverse complement strand
TCATCGTCACCGACATCAACATGCCCATCATGGATGGGCTGAAGCTGGTGAAGCGCGTGCGCAGTGATCCGGTGCACAAGGACACGCCGATCGTGATCATCACCACCGAGGGCTCGCAAGAGGATCGTCAGCGTGCGCTTCAGCTCGGCGCGAACGCCTACATCACCAAGCCGATCCAGGCGCCTCAGGTGATCGCCACGGTGAAAGAGCTGCTCAAGATCGAGTAGCCCCGTGTACGTCAAGCTATGCGGCATCACCGACGCCGCTCAGGTCCCCGAGCTCGTACGAATCGCCCCCAGCGCCCTGGGCATCAACTTGATCCCCAGCTCGAAGCGCTACGTACCGCTACCGCGGGCCTGGCAGCTCGTGGAGTGTATCCGTGCAGAAAATATTCGGCAGGCCAAGGACGTGGAGTGCGTCGCGGTGATCTCCGCCGATCAGCCGCCTCCTGAGCTGGTTTCAGAGGGATCGGGGGTGAGGGTCGAGTCGCTCCTCGGCGCCGCCAGCTTCGATCGCATCCAGCTTCACTCCAGCCGCCCCGCCGCAACCTGGCAAGCCCTAGGTGCCCCCAGCCAGATCTTCCTGGCCGCGCAGATCGCCGACGTCGCTGACGTCGAGCGCGCGAGCGAGCTCCCCGGCGCACCGTTGCTCGTGGACGCGAAGCTTGGGGATAGCCTCGGCGGCACGGGGCACTCGTTTGACTGGAGCCTGGTCGAGGCGCTGGCGGCGCGTCGGGAGCTGCTGCTGGCCGGAGGGCTGGATGCTCGGAAGCTCCCTCGGGCCATCGCCCAGGTCAAGCCATGGGGCGTCGACGTCGCGAGCGGCGTGGAGAGCGGCGAGCCCGGTATCAAGGATGTCGAGAAGTGCGCCGCGTTCGTCGATGCTGCTCGCGCCGCAGCCGTTGCCGTGGAGAAACGAAGTTGAAGTCTGGATGGTGGTTCCCTCTTTCACTCGCTTGCGTGAGCTGTGGTGGCGCCAGCATCGAAGGGGGCGAGGTCCGTCCCTTCGATGACGCGGGCATGCGACTCGTTGCGAGCTTCGACGTGGGCACGTGCAACCCGGATACGCACCCCGCCACCACGCGGATCGACGTCTGGAGCGCCAGTGGAGGGGCGCGGATGCTGGTCTCTCGTGGACCGAGTCGGCAGGACCTGGTGGTCGACCGACGCTTCGTCGTTCACGGCGAGGAGCGTTTCGAGGTCGTGATGGAGCCAAGCGGTGGGGAGGCGATCCTGCAGCGGTTCAGGCTCGGCAGGGCGCCCAGCCTCGAGCTGATCCGCGACGCCGATGCTGCCGACGACGCACCCGCACGCGGTGGTACGCTGGTTCAGCGCTGCGCGCTGAAATCCACCGCCAGCCGCTGAGGGCGAGCCACGGCCTCGCGCAGACGCTCGAGTTCCCCGAGATGGGTGGGCGGGGGTGTCAACGAGATCCGCCGCCGCCCTCGCTCCCGCGCATTTGGCGTGGACTCCAGCTCCTGCCGAGACAAAGCTTCGCCGCGATGACCGACGCTGCTTCCCCAACCGCAGGCGCGAGCTCGGGCTACTTCGGTGAGTTCGGTGGCCGCTTCGTCGCGGAGACGCTGGTTCCGGCGCTCAGCGAGCTCGAGCGGGCCTACCAGGAGATCGTCCTCTCCGCCGAGTTCCAGGCGGAGTGGCGTGACCTGCTCGAGCACTACGTGGGGCGTCCCACGCCGCTCACGTGCGCCGAGCGCCTGGCCCGTCATCTGGATCCCGACGGAAAACTGATTCGGCGGCTCTGGCTCAAGCGCGAAGACCTGTGTCACACCGGCGCACACAAGATCAACAACGCCCTGGGGCAGGTCTTGCTGGCAAAGAAGCTGGGCAAGGCCCGCATCATCGCCGAGACGGGTGCTGGGCAGCACGGCGTGGCCACTGCCACCGCCTGTGCGATGCTGGGCTTGCCCTGCGAGGTGTACATGGGCGCCGTGGACGTGGAGCGGCAGGCTCCAAACGTCGCCCGCATGCACATGCTGGGCACCAAGGTCGTCGCCGTCGAATCCGGATCGCGCACCCTGAAGGACGCGATGAACGAGGCGCTCAGGGACTGGGTGACCAACGTGCGCAGCACGCACTACTGCGTGGGCTCCGCCGCTGGGCCTCACCCCTACCCGGTGCTCGTGGCGGAGCTGCAGCGAGTGATCGGAGACGAGGCGCGCGCTCAAGTGCTGGAGCGCGGCGGTCGTCTACCGGACGCGGTCATCGCCTGCGTGGGCGGTGGCTCCAATGCGATCGGTACCTTTCGCGGCTTCCAGGCGGACGCCGACGTGGCGCTGTACGGTGTGGAGGCCTCAGGTGAAGGGATCCCGAGCGGGAGACACGCCGCGACCCTGACCGCGGGCCGCGTCGGCGTGCTTCACGGTTCTCGCACGAAGGTGCTCTCTGACGACGATGGGCAGATCCTCGAGGCCCACAGCATCAGCGCCGGTCTCGACTATCCCGGAGTCGGCCCCGAGCACGCGGCGCTCCAGGCCAGCGGTCGCGCGCACTACCTGGCCGCCAGTGACGCGGAGGCGCTGGGAGCCGCGGCGGACCTCGCGTTGACAGAGGGTTTGATCATCGCGCTGGAGACCGCTCACGCTTTCGCGCGCTTGGCGGACATCGCTCGCATCGAGTTCGAGCATCGCGGCCGTCCGGTCGACCTGCTCGTAACGCTCTCGGGGCGCGGTGACAAGGACCTGGGGACCTACACCGCTCAGGGCCTGGGGCGTGCCGCGAGCGAGGAGGGGACGACGTGACGCTCGCTCGCATCGATGCGCGCTTCAAAAACCTCGCGGAAAATCGGCGCACTGCGCTGGTCGGCTTCCTGACCACCGGGGATCCGAGCGTGGAAGAGAGCTACCTGTGTGCCCGAGCCATCCTGGAGGCTGGGGCGGATGTCCTGGAGCTTGGCGTCCCATTCAGCGATCCAACGGCTGACGGACCAGTGATCGCCGCCGCGAGCTACCGCGCCATCCAGCAGGGCGGCTCGCTCCGAGCAGCCCTCGAGGTCGCGCGCAGACTCCGAGCCGATTTCGATGCACCGATCGTCCTCTTCACCTACTACAACCCGATCGTCGCCTTCGGGGAGAAGGCGTTGCCTCAGGCGCTCGTCGACGCCGGCGTGGATGCGGTGCTGGTCGTCGATCTGCCGCCGGAGGAAGCGCCCACCCTGCGCCAGGGCCTGCGAGAACTGGAGCTAGGGGTCGTGCCGCTCCTCACCCCCACCAGCGGTTCCGCGCGGGAAAGAGCCGTGCTCGGCGACGCAAGGGGATTCATCTACTACGTCTCGGTCACTGGCGTGACCGGCGCCGTGGAGGCGCGGGCGCAAGCCGCGAAGGACAACCCGCTGCGGGCAGCCGGCCAGGCGGCGAAGGCGTTGGGCGAGCGCGCGGGCATGCCGGTAGTGGTCGGCTTCGGCATCGACTCCGCGGCGAAAGCACGTGAGGTCGCCGAGCAGGGGGTCGCCGGCGTGGTCGTGGGCACCGCAATCGTGAAGCTGATCGCCAGACCCGGGACGAGCGAGGAGCGACGTCGGCGGGTGTTCGACTTCGTGAGTGAACTGCGCAGCGCGATCGATGCGTAACGTCAACTCTTGACCGGGACGCGGGACTGGCTGTGCTTCTCGTTCTTGTGAGGGCAGTCTGGTGTGTTGCAGCTGCCGTATAGCTCCAGCTTGTGGTGCCCCAAGCTGAAGCCGAAGCGCTCCGCGACGCGTTCCTGGAGCTCTTCGATCAGGGGCTCCTCGAACTCCTGGATGAAGCCGCAGTCGGTGCAGATCAGGTGATCGTGGTGGGCGTCGTCATCCGCCAGCTCGTAGCGAGTGATTCCGTCGTCGAAGCGGCGCTCCTCGACCACGCCGCTCTCGGAGAGCATCTTGAGCGTGCGATAGACGGTTGCGTAGCCGATGCGGCTGTCCGCCTTGCGCACCTCGCCGAGGAGCTCGTCCACCGTAGCGTGCTCGCCCAGCTGGAAGAAGGTGTCGACGATCAGCCTGCGCTGTTCCGTGGAACGCAGGCCCCGTTCGTTCATGTAGGCGTCGAGCTGCTCGCGTAGACGCGTCTGATCGGGATCCCGAGCGGGACTCCCGGCAACGACGGAACCAGCATCTCGCGTTTTCACCATTCGAGTCTTCCTCTAGCCCGCCCATGGGGTCAAGCCTGGGGCGTGGTAACGCCCGAGGGCGCGAATCGCGGCGTTTCCGCCATGCGCCTCGGTCAGAGGGGAAGGTCGTCGTCGCCGACGCCGCGGTAGTCCTTGCGGTCCTTGAGAGCGCGGGTCGCTGCAAAGACGTCGCTCGGGTCAGCGAGCTTGCGCTCGGGCCACGCGGCCTGGACCGCTGCCTGCAAGTCGGGCTCGTCGAAGCGCAGGAATGGGTTGGTGGCGCGCTCGAGGGCGATCGTGCTGGGTACCACACAGCGTCCGGCGCCGCGTTCGCGCCAGGTGTGGCGGATGCGCTCGGCGAGCTGGGCGTTGCTCGGCTCGACGCTCCAAGCGAAGCGCAGGTTGTCCTGGGTGTATTCGTGAGCGCAACACACGCGCGTGTCGGGCGGGAGGTCCCGGAGCCGGGACAGCGAGCGATACATCTTCGAGGCCGGACCATCGAAGAGGTAACCGCAGCCGGCCGCGAACAGCGTATCCCCGCAGAAAAGCAAGTCCTCGAAGAGGTAGCTGACGTGACCATCGATGTGGCCTTCGGTGAGCCACACGTGGCCTTCGACTCCGCCGAGGCTCAGTGTGTCTCCGTCGTCGACCCCTCGGGTCAGCCCGGGGACGTCCCGCGCGGCGCGCGCGGGTCCGATGACCTGCATCCCATCGAGCAATCCGCGCTCGGAGAGGGCGCGGTTGATCCCGACGTGATCGCCGTGGGTGTGGGTATTCAAGATCGTGGTGAGCGTCAGGCCTCGAGCTTCGCAGTACTCGAGCACGCCGTCCGCCTCGGGGCCGTCGACGACTGCTGCTTCGTTGTTTCCGTACGCGATCAACCAGATCAGGTTGTCTTGCCAGGCTGGGATCTGATGCACTTCCAGCGCGCCGGAGCGACTCTTGAACGGAGCGGTTGGCTGCGTGACCACGTGTTGCATGGGGACAGCGTATCACGTGCGGTCCAGGCGGCTCGCCGTGGCGTCCGGAGTCGAGGGTCGAGCAAGCGCGATGTTCTCGCATCCGGGACGACTGCGATCCCACGGCGGCCCCGGTCGCGCCGCCGCGACCGACCCGGAAGCCGACGGCAACGTGCCCGCGCAGGCGCTTTCTGGTGGCGTCGCGGCACGGACGGTGCCAGACGAGCAGGCATGCGCTTCCTGTGCGTTTCCGACATCCATGGTCACGCCGACGAACTCAGGGACGTGATCGAAGCGTCACAGGCTCAGTTCTCCTGGGACAAGCTGATCTGCTGCGGCGACCTGTTCTTTCCGGGACCCAAGCCGCTCGAGACCTGGAGGCTCTTGATCGAGCACCAGGCGCTGGTGACCCAGGGCCTGCAGGATCG
>JAGQIY010001152.1 GCA_020430865.1 Myxococcales bacterium | reverse complement strand
CATCCCCTTGCCGGACCGTCTCGGGCTGAGCGGCCCTGATCTCCGGGGCACCAGGATCTATTTCGGCCGAGACGACCGACCGCGCATCATGGGTGGGCGCGAGCTCGACGGAAACCCAGGTCAGGTGTACCTGCGTTTCCGCGCGGCTACTTGGCGGGTCGAGAAGGCGGAGATCGGTCGTCTCGGAGGCAACCCCCCGGGAGTGCTCTGGGGCGTGCTGGGTCACGACGACCCGGAGGTCGTGTGCAAGACCGGAGACCAGTGCATCATCAAGCGGCGCACGGGCTGGAAGACCATGGACGCGGGGCTCGGCACCGCGCGGCGCGTCGATCTCCAGGGCAAGGAGGCGTTTGCGATCCACGGGCACTCGGTGGAGATCCTCGATGGCCTGGCCTGGCGCGAGGTATCTGGCGGCGCCAAGATCGACGCCCCCACCGGGGTGTGGGGCGACGGCAAGGAACACTGGATCAGCGACGCCTCTCCCGGCGGCGCGCGGCTCTGGCACGGCAAGGACGGTAGCTGGGAATCGTTTCCGTCTCCCGTTTCCGAGCCCGGCACGCTGTGGGGTAGCGGACCGGACGACGTGTGGCTGGCTGGAGCCGAGGGACTCGCGCACTACGACGGCGAGCGCTGGGCGCGCGTCGCGGGCGCCGACGGCGCCGTGGCGGAGGTCTTTGGTCGCGAGGGTGAGGTATGGGCCGCAGGGGCCAGCGGCGTGTGGCTGGTCAAGCTCACGCCGGGTGGTCGAGCAGGCGGGTGAACGGCGTCGAGTACTAGCCTGGGCTCAGTTCCAGTACTGCTCGCACTGGCCCGCTCTGCCGAGGGCGATGTGTCGTGGGCGATCCCGTGTGTTGGGCCAGTTGACGAACAGCGAGGCGCGGTCGCGACCACGACAGATGCGCAGCCGCTGGGTCTTCCCCTTCTGCATGCGGATGACGACGCTCGCGAACTTCCCGAGCTTGGTGGCGCGGAACCAGTCCTGGGTCTCCTTGCCCAGGTTGAAGTTGTCATCGAAGCCCTTGAAATCGCCCTCACACTTGATGCTCACCCACTCCCGCCAGACCTGCATCCGGCAGTTCTCTGGATGCGAGTTCGGGCCTTGGGTGTTCACGACGGGCGCGCTGGACCACTCGGAGATGCTTGGCGGGTTGGAGCGTCCCGTCGGGATCGGCGGGACTCCATCGAGCCACTGGCTGGTGTCGGTCTGGCTGAACGCAACTGGCTGAGGAGCTGGAGCGGGTTGAGGAGCTGGAGCGGGTTGGGGTGGCGGAGCGGGCTGTACGGGTTCCGGCGCTGGCTCGGGTCGCGGCGCAGGGGCGGCTTGCTGAACTGGCTGAGGCGCTGGCCGCGCTGGCGTGGGTTGCCGCACGGGAGCGGGGTGCTGGACGGGCGTGGGCTGCTGCACCGGGGCCTGTGCCTGGGGTGCCACCGGCGCTTCCGCAACGTTGCCCTGGGGAACTGGAATTTCTGGCTGCGCTGGCGTTGGTGCCCGCTCCTTGTTCTTGCAGGCGAGCAGCGCCAGGAAGAGGAGCCCCAGCGCGCTCGACAGGGTGTGGGGGCGAGGGCGGAGACGGCGAGCGTTCATCTGCCTCAGAATACGCTCGGACTCGACCATCGGGTATCGGCTGTTCCACCGTGCGCGAAGACCCATTGGCCTAGGCCAGCCGACCCATTTTCAACGAGGGACCCGCGCCGGGCGGCAAGTGGACGCTGGAGTTCGAGATCGTGGGCGACGAGTCCGTGCGCTGCCCTCGAACGATGACTCAGATGCTGAGTGGCCATCAGGTTGAGCATCGCTGGCGCTGTGCGCGAAACAATGCGTTCCCGTAGTAAAACATCCGCGCAGCCGAGCAGAAATCGATGTGGAAACCGAGCGTTCCCCGCCCGCTGGGGTGCGATCTCCGTGCGCGGGCCGGGCTGGTCCCGGGGTGACCGGAACTATCGATTGTCGAGCTGGCTTCAATCCCCGATGATGCCGGCCCGAGGAATCCCTATGCGTCGAATCTTTCCCATCATCGTACTGAGCCTGGCCTTCCCTCTTGGATGCGGTAGCTCGCCCCCGCCCGCAGAAGCCCCCGAGGCGCCTGAAGCCCCCGAGGCAGCGGCGTCGGACATGGAGCCCGAACCCCCCGAGGCGGTTGAGCCAGCGGAGACTGAAGAGCCGCCGGCGCCTGCCAAGTGGGCCGACATGAACATGGATCAGAAGAAGGCCCACATGATGAAGGTCGTGATGCCGACCATGGGCAAGCTGTTCAAGGACTACGACGAGAAGGAGTTCGCGGAGTTCAGCTGCGTGACGTGTCACGGTCCCGAGGCGAAGGACGGCAAGTTCGACATGCCGAGCCCTGCGCTGCCCAAGTTGCCCGCCAAGGGTGACTTCGCCGCCCTCTCCAAGAAGCATCCAAAGGTGATGGAGTTCATGGGCAAGCAGGTCGTGCCCGAGATGGCGAAGACCCTGGATATGGAGCCCTACAACCCCGAGACCCAGACCGGTTTCGGCTGCTACGGCTGCCATCAGTCCAAGTAGCCACCGTCCCTGAATCTTGCGCCGCGCCGGCTCCCCGATGGGGTGGCCGGCGTGTTTCATTTCGGCTCTGTGAAGCTCTGCCTGCCGGGCTCGTGGCGCGGGCCCGTACCGAGATTAGTCAACGTAATTGACTTATGGTCCGGGGGGGAGGTATGACTGGCTAGTCAATGCAGTTGACAGTAGTCGACACCAGAGGAGCAACCCCATGCCAGTGATTCGAGCCCCCGAGCGATGCACCCACGAGCTACCCAACGCCCGCTTCACGACCTTGGCGACTCCGTCGCGCGGCAGCCAGGAAACGGCGCTCTGGCGTGTGCAGATCTTGCCGAACACGTCGCCGACGCCCCACGCCCTGACGCGTGAGGAGCTGTTCTACGTCGTCGCGGGCGAGGCGCGCGTCGAGATCGCCGGTGAGCAGCATTCTGCGAAGGCCGGTGACGTGATCGTGATCCCCAGGGACACGCGCTTCTCGCTCGACAACGCTGGCGCTGGCCTGCTCGAGCTGCTGTGCTGCTTTCCCGTCGGGGGTCAGGCCAAGCTCGACGGCAAGACCTTCACGCCACCCTGGGCCGAGTAGCCGCGCGCCCGAGTGGGCAGCGTGAGCCAGCCGTAGTACAACCGGGGCGTGTCAAACCCAGGCAGCTCGACGAGTTTCGGAGATCGTCAGGATGTGCCCGTCGCGCGGCTATGTGCCATGGCCTACCGCTCGCTGATCGATGACCTCCACGAGCGCCTGGTCGCGAGGGGCTACAAGGACGTGAAGCGTTCCTATGGCTTCGTCTTGCTTCCCGCACGGGAAAAAAACAAGACGGTGAACGACCTGGCGGCGGAGATGGGCTTCACCAAGCAAGCGGCCTCGAAGCTCGTCGAGGCGATGCGGGAGTCCGGCTACGTGAAGCTCGTCCCCAACCCGGCGGATGCGCGTTCGAAGCTGCTGAGGCTCACGCCGCGGGGCGAGCGCCTGTTGAGCCACGTCGAGAGCATCTATCGGGAGCTCGAGGACGAGTGGGCGAGCGTGCTGGGGGTGAAGCGCTTCGAGGCGCTGCGCAGCGATCTGGAGCGGGTCCTGCGTGAGCGCTACTCGGGAGCGTTGCCCGGTGTCCGCCCCGCGTGGTGATCAGCCCTGCCCGCGTGACCTGGAGGAGCCGTACTTCATCAGCTCCATGCGTGCGATGAGGCCGCGGTGCACGGCGTCCGGTCCGTCGGCGATGCGTAGCACGCGGCCGATGGCGAAGAGCGCCGTCAGGGGCACGTCCTCGGAGACCCCTGCGCCACCGAAGAGTTGAATCGCCTCGTCTGCGACCTGCTGCAAGACGTTCGGCGCGACGACCTTGATGGCGCTGATCTCCGTCAGCGCCCCCAGTGCGCCCACCTGATCCAGTTTCCATGCGGCAAATAGCGTCAGCAGGCGAGCCTGATCGATCGCGATCCTCAGGTCTGCGATGCGCTCGCGATTGCCTCCGAGGTTGATCAGCGGCTTGCCGAAGGCTTCCCGTTCCAGGCCGCGTTCGATCATCAGCTGCAGCGCTCGCTCGGCAGCCCCGATGCAGCGCATGCAGTGATGGATGCGCCCGGGGCCGAGGCGCCCCTGAGCGATCTCGAAGCCGCGTCCCGGCCCGGCGATCAGATTCGCTTTCGGTACGCGTGCGTTGGAGAACCAGATCTCGCCATGGCCGTAGGGCGCGTCGTACTCGCCGAACACGGGCACCATGCGCTGGATCTCGATGCCTGGTGTATCCAGGGGCGCCAGCACCATGCTGTGGCGCGAGTGGCGGTGGGCGTCCGGATCCGTGACACCCATGAAGATCACGACGCGGCAGTCGGGGTGACCGATGCCCGTGGACCACCACTTCTTGCCGTTGAGCACCACCTCGTCCCCGTCGATCACCGCCGTCGCCTGCATGTTCGTGGCATCGGACGAAGCGACATCGGGCTCGGTCATGCAGAACGCCGAGCGGATCTCGCCCCGCAGGAGTGGCTCGAGCCATCGCGACTTCTGCTCCTCGCTACCGTATTTCTCCAGCACCTCCATGTTGCCGGTATCCGGAGCGTTGCAGTTGAAGACCTCCGGGGCTAGGAAGCTCTTGCCCATCTCCTCGGCGAGCGGCGCGTACTCCACGTTGCTGAGCTTCGATTCCTCGGGGAGAAACAGGTTCCAGAGCCCCGCCTCACGCGCCCTGGCCTTGAGCGCCTCCACTTCGCTGGGGACCGACCACCTCCGCCAGTCACCGTGGCGCTCGCGCCGCTCGAGCACGTCGCGCTCCAGCGGGGTGATCTCCTCTTGGATGAAGCGTACGATGCGCTCCCGTAGATCCGCGGCCCTGGTGCTCAGCTCGAAGTCCATGACGCCTTCTCGCACTGGCTCCACGGGGACTCAATCAATTGTTGGCCTGCTCGCGCCCTGACGAGGCGGCCAACGCTACGTCGCAAGCTCGTGCACCACGAAGCCGACGCGGGAGCGCGCGCTGCAAGGCGGGTGCATCGGCGCGCGGGCCGGCGCTGATTCACGCCGAGCGCTTGCGCCGCAACTCGGCCGGGGTGCTACCCGTCCAGCGGCGAAAGGCGCGGTGAAAGGCCGTCGTGTCAGAATATCCGAGCAGAAAAGCAACGTCCGCCAGCGGCAGAGATGGGTCGGCGACGTGGAGAAGCGCGAGCTCGCGGCGGCATTCGTCGGCGATCCGCACGAAGCTCATGCCTTCCTCCGCGAGGCGTCGCTGGAGCGTGCGTTCGCTCGCGCCCAGCTTGCGTGCAACCTCGCGCTGACTCGGCTCCTCCCCCCGCATCAGCTCGATGACTGCCGTCCGCGTGCGTGTGGTCCAAGGCGCGAGGTTCGGTGCCACGGCGCTCTGGCTTGCTGCGTGGCGCTCCAGGAACGGAAACAGGCGAGTATCCGCCTTGGCTACTGGCCAGTTCGCGATCTCGGGTGCGTAGACCAGCGCCGCGCAGGGTTGCTCGTAGCGGGCCTCACCCCCCCGACCGTGGAGCACAGTCTCCAGCTCCAGGGATTGCCCGTTGCGCGAATGATAGTGCCAGGTCTCCAGCAGCGGCAGCTCCTTGCCAGCCAGCGCGCGGGCCATGGCGTCGGTGAACACGAGGTTGCTCTCGGTGAAGAGCGGGATCTCGCGGAACGGCGCTGGATAGCGGAGCTCGATGCGAAAGCCATCGGGGCTCGTGACGACTCGGAGCTCCACGAAGTCGCCGATCACGCGGCCGTGGCGTTCGTAGGCGCCGAACGCCTGACGCATGTTCTCCGAGTGGGCCATCACGTAGCCGACGACGCCCAGACCGCCGACGTCTTCGAGCGCTGCCGCGCTGGGGAGGCTGAGCCGTGCGCGCGGATCCCGGGCCAGCGCGAGCCAGAGCCGCTCGTAGCTCTCGCCAGAGACGCGACCATCCGGATCCTGGAGGGCGTCGATCTGGGCCTGCTCGCGCAGGGCGTCCGCGTCGAGACCGACGGGGGCGACGATGTTCAACACGGAACGCGGGAGCGAAGCGATGAACGAGCGCATGCTTGGTGACAGCCGCTAGCTATCACGGCCTCACCCGGCTGGCGAGATCGCTCCGACTCCGACGAGCGTCGACCCGGCTAGGGTTCTCGCTCCCAGTGGCACTGCTGGCCTTGGCACACCTCGCGGTAGACGGCTGTCTTGCCGCAGCCTTCGGCCTTCTTCCTGTCCTTCTTCCCCATGTAGTGGGTGATCGTGAGCTTGCCCTGGGGGCAACCCAGGTCCTGCGAGGCGCTCTCCCGAATCCAGTCGTGCGACGGACCGCTGGTGTGCACCACGCAGGCGGTGGGGAGCCACGTGGCGGCGGCCAGCAGACTCAGTCGAAGCAGCGGCGGGAGCGAGACAGGCCGGGGCGGAACCAGGTTCGACTTTTCCATGCTGCTAAATAGTCGGGGAGCGAGCGCGCCTTCGCAATGGCTTTTCGGGGGCCGCTCCCCGCTGGGCTCCTCGTGGCCCCGGGGAGCGCTGGGTGTGCTGGGAGCTCCTCAAGCCTCGATTCCGAACCAGCTCTGCATTTGCCACGTGGAAGTAGACGGGGACGCTCCAGGTCCTGGGACGCGTCGAGGAAGCCAGGGCGCTCGAGCGGACCTTCGTCACCACCGCCTCCTCGAAGCATCGTTCCCGGCTCGACTCGCTGGCGCCGTGAGTGGGTGGTTGTGGCATCCTTGCGGAGGGTGGGCCCAGACCCGGATCGCAACAAAGCGCGTCCTCGAGCTTGGCGCTTCGCGCCCGGTGCCCTAGGGATAGCCCGCACCCGACCGTAGTACGTGCTGGCGCCGGGGGGACTCGCCAGATCCCGCACTGACCTGCCGATTCGCCGCCCCGCATCATGTCTCCCCTGACTTCCCCGAACTCGACCCGCACCACGCATCGTCCCGCGACGGTCGTCGCGTTGCTCTTTGCCTTGTTCATGGCGGCGATGGAGATGACGGTCGTCTCCACGGCCATGCCAACGGTGGTCGGCGACCTCGGGGGGATTCGGCTCTACAGCTGGGTGTTCACCGCCTACATGCTCGCTGCGACCGTGACGGTGCCGATCTACGGTAAGCTCGCGGATCTGTATGGGCGCAAGCCCATCATCCTGTTTGGCGTCGTGGTGTTCCTGATCGGGTCGGTCGCCAGCGGGCAGGCTCGGAGCATCGAGCAACTCATTGCGTTCCGCGCGCTGCAAGGGCTCGGCGCGGGAGCGATGCAGCCGATCACGATGACCATCATCGGTGATCTCTTCGACGTCGAGCGACGGGCGAAGATCCAGGGGCTGTTCGGGGGCGTCTGGGGAGCGGCGGGCATCATCGGGCCGCTGCTGGGAGGCTACATCGTCAGCGCGCTGTCCTGGCGCTGGGTGTTCTACATCAACGTGTTGCCAGGCCTGCTGTGCATGGGCGTCTTGATCTTCGCGTATCATGAATCCGTGGAGAAACGGAAGCGGGTGTTCGACGTGGCCGGCACGCTCGTCCTGACCACGATCCTGTTGCTGCTTCTGGCGGGGAGCGGAGGTGGCGCGCGCGGCCTGGCGATGCTGGCAATCGCCGGGGTGCTCACGGCGGTCTTCATCGCCGTCGAGAAGCGAGCCGCCGAGCCGATGCTGCCCATCGACCTGTTCAGTCGTCGCGTGATGGCCGTGGCGACGGTGCTCGGGACGCTGCTTGGCGGTGCGATGATCGCGACGGTCACCTTCGTCCCGCTCCACGTTCAGGCGGTGCTTGGTGGCTCGGCCAAGGAAGCGGGGCGCGCCATCACGCCGATGCTCATTGGGTGGCCGGTCGCGAGCGCCATAAGCGGACGGCTGCTCGTGAAGGTCGGCTTCCGTCCGCTGATCTTGACCGGACTCGGCGTGCTGACGGTGACGAGCATCGGTCTCGCCGTCGTGCTCTCTCCCGAGCTCAGCCTGACCTGGTTGAGCTTCGCCACCGGGCTGTTTGGCGTTGGCATGGGCCTGGCGAACACGGCGCTGATCATCGCGGTGCAGTCCTCGGTGGCGTGGAAGCAACGGGGGGTCGCGACGGCGAGCACGATGTTCTTCCGCACCATTGGTGGGACCCTCGCCGTGGGGGCACTGGGCGCGGTGATCGCTCGCGAGCTGGCCAAGGTGCCGGGGGTCCCCCCCGAGGCCGCGAACGCGTTGCTCGGTCCCGAGCACGGGCGGAACCTGGCGCCGGAGCTGGTGCACAGCCTCGCCTGGGCCCTCGAGGACGGCCTGCACACGGCGTTCTGGGCGATTGCAGCGCTGGCGGTGATCGCCGCGATCTCGGGGCTCCTGTTCCCGCGCATCGCGGTCGCCGATCACGCAGACGCCGAGGTAGCTACAGGCGCGAAGGCCAGAGACACCGAAGCGGCGCTTCCGTCGTCTCCCAACGGCGCGGAGTAGTCGTCGCCAGCGGACCCTTAGCTTGGTCGCGTCGCGGCCGTCGTGGAATGCTGAGCCTCCGCCCGGGAGTTCCGTGACCAGCCACACAAGCGCCAAGACCTCATTCCCACGAGTCAGAGCCTACCTGGAGCGCCTGCCCGAAGGTCTGGCGTCTTACCCCAAGTACGAGGCCAAGGGTGCGCTGCTGCTGCATTGCCTGGAGCACAAACCACTGAGCACCTCGGTGGGACTACCGGACGAGCTCCGACAAGTCCTTGAACGACCTCCGTTGGCCAGCGAGTGGATCCCCGAGGTTAGCTACTGCGCACTGAACGTCGCCATCGCAGACCTCTGGGAGCTGGACAACGCGGCCTTCCGCAGCTTCTGGTACGACGTGATGGGCAACATGGCCAACGCGCGAATCTACCGCGTGCTCTTCGGCTTCATCACGCCCGACACCCTGCTGGGCGCCGCGGCGCGCTACTGGGGGCGCTTTCATCGCGGCGTGGGGCTTCGCGCGTTGCCGCGAGGCAATGATGGAATCCTGTACACGGTGACCTGGCCAACCGGGTTGATCCCGGAGCTGGTGGCCCATGGCTTCGCGGGGGTCGTCCAGCGCGTCGCCGAGCTCTCCAAGCGGGGCACGCCGAGTATCGACATGGTTCAGTTCGGCGCCACGGGCGCAGCCTATCGCCTCAACGTGTCTTGAGCCGGTGGCTGATTCGGGGGTGAGGTGCAGCGTCCTGGTGACTCGACCGACCCCTGACAGCGTCCTGTCGGCAGTCTCGACCAGCGGGCGTTTTCTGGCTTTTCGGCGCCGCTCTCGAGGGCTACGTAGAGTCCCGGGAGGCAAGATGTCCGACGACACAGTCACGTTCTACTCCAACCCTCGCTCGCGTGGTCGCACCGTCCACTGGATGCTCGAAGAAGTGGGAGCGCCGTACGAGCTGAAGCTACTCCGCTTCGACAAGGCGGAGCACAAATCGCCCGAGTATCTGGCGCTGAACCCCATGGGGAAGGTCCCGGCCATCGTGCATCGTGGCGTGGTGGTCACCGAGAGCCCTGCGATCTGTGCGTATCTCGCGGATGCTTTCCCTGCGGCAAATTTGGCGCCGCCCGTGGAGGCGGCGGCGCGCGGCAGCTACTACCGCTGGCTGTTCTTTGGTAGCGGTTGCCTGGAGACGGCGATCGTCGACAGGGGACTGAAGCGCCCCGAGGTCGAGCGCAAGGGTGCGCTGGGCTATGGCAGCTTCGAGGACACCATCAGCACGCTGGAGAAAGCCCTGGAAGCGGGGCCCTACTTGCTGGGGGAGCACTTCACGGCGGCGGACGTCTATGTCGCGTCGGCGCTGGGGTGGGCTCAGATGGTCGGAACCCTCGAGCCTGGAGAGGTCTTCGGTCGCTACCTGGCGCGAATCGGCGAGCGACCTGCGTTCCAGCGCGCCCAGGCGCAGAACCTGGCGCTCGCCCAGCAACTGGACGCCTGAGTCGCCCAGGAGATGTCCGCGGAACTGAGCCGCGCCGGCGTGTTTCGCATCGCCTGGCCCATCATCCTGGCGAACGCCGCGGTGCCCCTGCTGGGCATCGTGGACACCGCAGTGATCGGTCATACGGGGACGACCTCGGGGCTCGGCGCGATCGCGCTGGGCGCGCTCGTGTTCAGCTTCGTCTACTGGTCTTTCGGTTTCCTGCGCATGGGGACCACGGGCTTCGTCGCGCAGGCGGAGGGCGGCGGACAGCAGGCGGAGGTGCGGGCCGTGCTGGGGCGCGCGCTGCTGTTGGCTTCGGCGATCGGCTTGACGCTCGTGCTGCTGCAGTGGCCGATCGCGAAGCTCGCCTGGGCCGTGTTCAGCGCCAGCCCCGACGTGGAGCATGATGCTGCTCAATATTTTGCCATGCGGATTTGGGGCGCGCCCGCCGCGCTCGCGACCTTCGCCTTGATGGGGACCCTGATAGGTCTGGGAAAGAGCCGGCAGCTACTGGTCCTGCAGCTACTACTGAACGCTTTGAACATCGGTCTCGACGTCACCTTCGCTGGCGTCCTTGGCATGGGTGTGCGGGGGATCGGCCTCGGCACTGCCGTGGCAGAATGGGTGACGCTCTTCGCGGCGTTCTGGACCGTGCGCCGCCTGCTGCAGGCTCAGCGAGTCGACCGGGAGGAGTTCTGGCCACGCAGGCGGATCCTGGACCGAGGTCGCCTTGCGGAAATGTTCAGGACCAACGCCGACATCATGATCCGCACGCTGTTCTTGCTCGCGGGCTTCGCCTGGTTCACGGATCGGAGCGCCAAGTTCGGTGACGTCAGCCTCGCTGCCAATCACGTGCTGCTCGAGCTGGTGAGCTTCGCGGCGTTCTTTCTCGACGGATACGCGTTCGCGGCAGAGTCGCTGGTGGGACGGGCGATCGGAGCTGGTTCCCGGCGACGGTTCGATGCAGCGGTGCTCCGTTCGACGGAGCTGGCTCTGCTCACTGCGGTGCTGCTGGCGCTGGTGTGCTGGCTCCTGGGGGGCCTCGCGGTACGTTCCCTCACCAGTATCGAGGAGGTGCGCCGTGAAGCGCTGCGCTTCATTCCCCTCGCCGCGCTGTACATCCTGCTCTCCTTCGCGGCGTTCCAGCTGGATGGCGTGTTTGTGGGCGCGACTCGCACCCGGGACATGCGCAACGCGTCAGTGATTTCCATGTGCGTCTTCGTGGTGGCCAGCTGGCCATTGATGAAGAGCTTTGGCAATCGAGGTCTCTGGTTCGCCTTCATCGGTTATGTCGTCCTGAGGGCACTCGCCCTGGGGGCGCACCTCAGAGGCCTGCGTCGCTCGATCGGAGGTCGAAGCGGTTGCTCCGCGGCAGACAGCCTCCTAACCTAGCCTCCGATTGGGCCAAGGTGACCCGTGAGTTCACGCGTCCCTCGGAGTCCCGCTCACGCTTGGAGGCGCGAGGGACACAGACTCTCCTCCCAGACAAGCATGCTTCTTCCAGCGTGCCCGGGGGGATTTCGTTCGGCAGAATCAGGTCACAGGAGTTCCAATGTACAAACTCTACTTCCATCCATTCTCTCAGCACTCACGTCGCGTCGTCTCTTTGCTCAACGAAGCCGGGATCGAGCATGAACTGGTCTTGGTCGACCTGCTCAAGGGCGACAACATGCAGCCCAGCTACCTGGCGCTGAACCCCAACCACAAGGTGCCCACGCTGGTGGATGGGGACTTCAAGCTCTACGAGTCCAACGCCATTCTGCGATACCTGTGCAACAAGCACGAGCTGACCGACTGGTACCCCGCGGATCTGAAGGCACGCGCCCTCGTCGACCAGTGGATGGACTGGAACCAGACTCGCGTCGCGACTCCGGTCTTCGAGGTCGTCTTCAACAAGATGTTCGCCGGCGACAACGCGGACAAGGCCGCGATCGAGCGCGGCGAGAAGTCGCTGGCGGAGCTCGGGAAGATCCTGGACGACGCCCTCGCTGGCAAGTCGTTCCTCGTCGGAGACAAGCCGACCATCGCGGATCTCTCCGTCGCCTCCAACGCTACCCAGCTCCAGATCGGCCAATCGCTGCCCCAGGGCGCGAACATCGCCGCCTGGCTCGGACGCATGATGGAGATCGAAGGCTTCAAGAACGCCATGCCCCAGATGTGAGGCTGCCTGTAGCAGCGAGGAGTGCGCGCTCGGAGCCCGAGAGGGCTTCGCGCGCTTTCTCGTTTCAAGCGCTCAAGCTGCCCTGGAACAGAGCG
Organism: Myxococcales bacterium; assembly: GCA_020430865.1. The sequence continues at coordinate 2,047 of JAGQIY010001152.1, read as the reverse complement.
GTCAGGCTCCCCCGGAGGTCCGATTCAAAGTCCGTGCGGAAATGTTCTAGGTCGGGAGAGCACAGCACGCGCTGCATGGCAGGCGATGGATGCGCCATGGGCCACATCCCGGCGATCAGTGCGTGGACGTAGCGCTGGATCGCCATGATGCGGTCTGTCGGCAGGCGCGGGATCGCGGCGAAGAGCGCGTTGGCGATGCGCAAGGCGAGCGCGCGTACCTCCAGCTTGAAGGCGCGCGCGGTGTCTTCGGAGACGTTCTGTTCGAGTACTCCCGCCACGACGCTGGTGAGCAGGCACAGGCGAGGTGCCGCGGCCAGGCTCCTCGCGACGACGTCAGCGACGCCGTCCACGTCATTCGTGCCTGCCAGGGGGGCCAGCTCGAGTTCGAGCTGGTCGACCCAGTCCGCCTCGTCTTCGACCAGCAGCGTGAGCAGGATCTGCTCTCTGCTCTCGAAGTAGCGATAGCAGTTGCTCTTTGCGATCCCCGCCTCTCGAGCGATGGCGTTCAGGCCGACGGCATCGAGGCCGCCGGAATCGATCAGGCGTCGCGCCGCGGCCAGGATTTCCTGACGTCGCAGCTCGCGCTGTTCGGGGCCGCGGGCGCGGATAAAGCTGGATTTGGAGACCACTGGTACTGGTAAAATTTAGCTAAAATCAATTGGAATGCAAGAAATCGAACCAGGAGAGGATTTACAAGAGACCAGTGGTCTCCCATATCCTCGGACATGACTTCGGACACCAAAGACAGCCTGGTCCTGGTGACGGGCGCATCTGGCTTCGTCGCCATGCACTGCATCTTGCAGTTGCTCGAAGCGGGGTACTCGGTGCGCGGCACCGTGCGCAACCCGCAGCGGACCACCCAGGTCGAAGCCGCGCTGAAGGCCCACGGCGCAGATACGTCTCGGCTCTCGTTCGTGGTGGCGGACCTCACCAGCGACGCTGGCTGGAGCGAGGCGATGCGGAGCGTCACCTACGTCCTGCACGTCGCTTCGCCACTGCCGCGGACGCCGCCGAAGCACGCCGACGAGCTGATCGTCCCTGCGCGCGACGGGGCGCTGAGGGTCATCCGCGCGGCACAGAGAGCTCAGGTGAAGCGCCTCGTGATGACCTCCTCGGTGGCCGCCGTGCTCTATGGGCACAAGCGCGACGGGTCGGAGACCTACGACGAGAGCCACTGGAGCGTGCTCAGCAAGGACGTCGGCGCCTACGAGCAGAGCAAGACCATCGCGGAGCGGGCGGCTTGGGACCTGGTGGCGAGCTTTCCCGAGGAGGAGCGCCTGGAGTTCTGTACGATCAACCCCGGCCTCGTGCTCGGCCCGGTGCTGGACAGCGACTACGGCACGTCTGGCGAGGTGGTGCGCAAGCTGATGGCGCGGGAGATGCCTGGGTGTCCCGACATTGGCTGGGCGATGGTCGACGTTCGAGACGTCGCCAGCGCCCATCTCGCAGCGATGATCACGGAAGGCGCTGCGGGGAAACGATTCGTGGCATCCGTGCAGCACGCCTCGATGCTCGACGTGGCGAGGATCCTCGAGCGACACTTCTCGGGCCGTGGCTTCAGGATCCCCACTCGGCGCGTTCCAGGTTGGCTCCTGCGCGGGGTTGCGCTCTTCGACAAGACAGCCGCGCTTGCCGTGCAAGAGCTGGGCAAGCGTCAGGACCTCGATACGACCCAGATCGAGACCGTCCTCGGTTGGCACCCCCGTGGACTGGAAGAGATGGTCGTCTCCATGGGAGAGTCACTCATCGAGCACGGCATCGTCACGGCTTGAAGCACGCCTGCCGCCCCGGTGTTCTGGTGCCTCCGGGGCGAGCCACGTCCCGCTCGTCGGAGCAATGTGACCGGAGGTTTCGCCCGAGCGTCAGCACGACGAAATGATCGTGACGGGGCTGGTTTCATTTTCGGGTGGAAACGCCAGGCTGCTAGATCCCGGACGAGGTCGCGTCCGCGCGTAGGAGCGCGCTGTCATTGATGCGCGGCCAAAGGAGAACTCCCATGACCAAGCTCACGATTGCGTTGCTCGCCATTCCGCTACTCTGCGCCGCT
>JAGQIY010001151.1 GCA_020430865.1 Myxococcales bacterium | reverse complement strand
CACGCGGCGGCCATACTTCCCACGCAGGGCATTCAGGGCGGCCATCGCGGCGCGGTGACCGCTGGCCCAGTTGTTGGCCCAGCCGCGTCGTCCACCGCCGCGGTCTTCGGGGCCGACGGGGCACATCACCCAGCCGAGGGTGCTGGCGACGCGCGCCCAACGCTGGCAGTCGTGACGAGGATCGCCGCTGCGTGCGTGCATGTACATCAGCACCGGGCGCAGCGTCTTGCGACCTCTTCCCGTAGGGAAATAGTAGTAGGCGCTGCCCCCAGGGTAGTCGAGGACGTGCAGCCCCTTTTCGTTGCCCTTGTCGCGCCGCGCGCGCTCCTTGCGATCCCTGCGGGCTTCTTTCGCGCGCTCCTTGCGCTCCTTGGCGCGCTCCTTCGCCCGTTCCTTGCGCTCTTTTGCCCGCTCCTTGCGTTCCTTGCGGTCATGCTCCTTGCGAGCTTGCTTGCCGCCTTCGTCGTCCTTGTCCGGGATCAGCAGCTTCTGGCCGGGCTGGATGGGATCGCTCTTCTTGATATCGTTCGCGTGGCAGATCGCGGCGACGCTGGTGTGATACCGCTTGGCGATCTTACCCAGGGTTTGACCCTTGCCCACGGTGTGGGTCTTGGTCTTGGCTTCAGCCAGGCTGGGCGTCGCGAACGCACAAACCAGAGCTAACCAGAGTGTCAGCCACCAGCGCACGGCCGAGCCGTAGCACAGGCGAGTCGCCTTGGAAAAACCCTCGGCGCAGAAAAATCGGCCGAAAACTTGCGAAAAACGTGAGGTTTGTCGGGTGAAGTCGGGAATGCGGCGCGCGACTGTGGCGTCTCGGCTCGGAACGAAGCTCGTCCAGCTACTTCTTGAGTTCCACGCCCGTCGCGACCAGGGCGACTTCGGACGCGCTCCCGTCCGGGTGTTTGTCTGCAAACGTAGCGCCTTCCTGTTCCATGTGCTGGACGTGGTCGGCGGTGACTTTCTTCAGTTTCACCACGCCTTCCAGCCGCGCCTCCGCGCCGGCCGAATCGGTTGGAACGAAGAAGCCGTAGTCCTTGAAGGTGACTCGGCACGTCGCCGCCTTGTCTTCGGCGCCCTCTGCCAGCTCCATCCAGCAACCCTTCTGGGAGCAGGCGCGACGCACCTTGGCATCGACGTGCACGGTCTTGCCTTCGTACTCCTTCGGTTTGCTCAGCACCTCGCTCAGGCTCACCGGCTCGAGCTTGGGGTCCAGCGCGGAGCCGTACAGCTTGTAGCCCGCCGCCGGAGCCGGCGCGGTGTTGGCCGCTGCGGGCTCGGGCTTCTGTTCGGCAGGTGGAGTGTTGCAGGCGACGGCGGCGAGGGCGACGAGACCAGCGGACCAGACGGCTTTGTAGCGGGCGACGCTGTGCGCCAAGGCTTGCTCACGCATGGCGGGGAATATAGCGCCTGGCGGGCAAAGCGCAGCAGCAACTGCTCTCGAACCGGCTTCCGGGTTTGGGGGTGAGGGGTTTCTCCAGGGCCCTTGCGGCACCAGGCGTGGTAGCGTGAACACCCGAGGTTGCTGGAGCGACGTGCGCTGCTCCTGCCGGAGGGCGGAATGAGCGAACATCAGTTGGGCTCGGAAGAGCGGCCCTTGCGGGTCGCGGTGGTCGGCGCGGGGCCGGCGGGGTTCTACGCCGCCGAGGCATTGCTCAAGCACAAGGAACTCAAGATCGAGGTCGATCTGTTCGAGCGCCTGCCGTTTCCGTTCGGCCTGGTGCGCTTCGGCGTGGCCCCGGATCACCAGAAGATCAAGACCGCGGCGGTGGCCTACGAGCGCACCGCGGAGCTGGAGGGTTTTCGCTTCCTCGGCAACGTTGAGCTCGGCCGGGATATCGGCTTCGACGAGCTCAGAGCCTGCTATCACCAGGTGGTGATCACCACGGGCGCCGCCGGTGACCGCAAGATGCGGATCCCTGGGGAAGAACTCGCGGGCAGCCTGCCGGCGACGGAGTTCGTGGGGTGGTACAACGGGCACCCGGACTTTCAGGGGCTGAAGCTCGATCTGTCTGGCCAGCGCGCGGTGGTCGTGGGCGTCGGGGACGTGACCACGGACGTCGTGCGACTTCTGCTCCGCAGTCGGGACGAGCTAGCGAAGACCGACATCACTCGCGCCTCCCTCGAGGTCCTGCGCCAGAGTCGTATCCGCGAGGTAGTCGTGCTCGGGCGCCGTGGGCCAGAGCAGCTCAAGATGGCGGTGAAGGAGCTCAAGCAGATCGCAGAGGATCCGCAGATCTCCGTGGTGATCGACCCGCAGCAGCTCGCAGACGCCAGACGGCGCGTGGACGCCGCGCCGGATCGATATGACTCGACCACGCTCAAGCGGCTGGACCTGATGGCAGCCATCGCGCGGGGCGAGCTAGGGCAGCCTGGGCGTGCTGGCAGCATGCGCTTCGCCTTCTTGCGCTCTCCCAAGCAGCTCGAAGGTGACGGCAAGGTCGAGCGCTGCGTGGTGGAGAAGAACACGCTGGTTCCCGCCGGAGACGATTTCAAGGCCCGGGGCACGGGCGAGCTCGAAACCCTGGAGACCAACCTCGTGCTGCGTTCCATCGGCTACGTGGGCACGCCCCTCGAGGGGCTACCTTTCGACGAGCGCAGCAACGTGATCCCGAATCACGAAGGCCGTGTCATGCAGGATGGGGAGCCACTCTGTGGAGTCTACGTCTCGGGTTGGATCAAGCGCGGGGCCACCGGTGTGATCGGAACCAATCGCGCGGACTCCGTCGCCACCGTGCACACCATGATCGGGGACGTGCTGAACGCTTGCCAGGGGCAGCCTTGCTTGGCGGCAGGAGCCGCCGAAGCGACCCATACCGCGGCCGCGGTCGACGCGCTGCTCGAGCAGCGCGGGGTCCGGGTCGTCAGCTGGGAAGACTGGAAGCGCCTCGACCAACACGAGCAAGATCAAGGCAAGCAGGCCGGCAAGGTGCGGGAAAAACTGATCGATGTCGAGGAAGCGCTGCGCCAGATCAGCTGACGCGGCGTCTTGCGCGATTCCACGCGTGATGTCTCCTTCACGCGGCAGTCGTGACGTCTCAGCGCCGCCACCTGCGGCTCTGGGCTACACGACCAGCTTCCCGGCCGCATCGAGCTCCGCTGCGGGAGCTCGATGCAACTACGCTTTGCATCGGCATGGGTCCTGCTTTGGGGGGCCAACATGCGAGGAACCGATATGAAGCGATGGGTGCAGGCTGGGCTGCTGGGGGCGGGACTGTCTGGGGTGGCCTGCGGAAGCTCCAGCGGTGCTGACCTGGGCGACGGCGCGAGCGGCGGCAGCGGCGGCAGCGTCAGTCAGACCGAGCTGGAGATCGTGATCAGCGCCACTGACGCGAATTTTCCACACCAGGATCAGCTGGCGTCTCAGACCCCGTCGCATATCCGTGCGGGAGTGCGCAGCTTGCAGCTGGAAGACGACCGCGGTGAGCTGTTCACTCTCTTCGAGTCGCAGACTGCGGTGCAGGTGAGCTATGACGATGGCGCGAGCATGATCCTCACGGCGCTGGCGCCGGAGACCGTGCGTCCGGGCCACTTCGTCAAGGCCAGACTGGTACAGGACTGGTCGCGCTTCGATATCCAGGCGGTGCTGCATGACGGCAATCAAGCACTCCAGGGTACGCTGAACATCCTGCAGATCACGTCGGATGGCGTCTCTCTCGACGGGGAGAGCTTCGACTCCGGCGACTTCGTCGACCAGTGGAGCGGCGGCGGCGGGCAGCAGGAGTTCAGCGGTGTCCTGCCGATCCCCGACGAGAGCCACACCGCGGGCGCCTCCGCGTTTCTCGAGGAAGGCACCTGGGCTGTTTATTTCCCGGTGGATCTGACCCTCAGCGAGGGCCAGGTCGGGCGTCTCGAGTTCCGCGCCAACCTGGACCACGCCTTCCGCTGGACGGACGAGGATCGAGCTGGCTACGCTGCTCAGACCTACGATTTCGCCCCACCCCTGTCCTACGAGACCGTGAGCCAGTTCGGCGCGAACCGCTTCGACGTCGTCGTGCGCTGAGCGGCGTTCGCTTCCGCTCAGCGCCCGTAACGAGACGGACCCAGCGCAGGGCCCGCCGTGCCCCTGAACAAAAGGGTGCCAAGCAACAGGGGGCATGGCAGTCTCCAGACGATGTCGAGGAGACTGCTGACGCTGTTGGTGCTGTGGGCCGCGCTGTGCTGCGTGAGCACTGCCTTCGCCGATCAGTCCCACGCCGGCGCGCCCGCTCCGAGCGCCATCGACGACGCGGAGTACGTGCCCGGGGCCAAGCGTCTGGAGCAGCGTCTGCTCGCGCCGTGTTGCTGGGATACCAGCAAGCAGACGCTGGACGTCCATGACTCACCAATCGCCATCGACCTGCGTCGCGAGATCAAGCGTCGCCTCAAGGCCGGAGAGACCCCCGACGCCGTCGAGGCCGACCTGGTGAATCGCTACGGAGAGAAGATCCGCGCGGTTCCGGAGGGAAACCCGCTCAAGGGCTTCGCGCTGATCCTCTCGATCCTCGGGGGCGCCGCGTTCTTTGGCCTGGCTTACATGCTCTACGGCTGGCAGAAGCGCTCGAAGGAGGAGCAGAAGCCGCCGCCGCCGGATGCCCCGCGAGACGAGTGGGACGAGGCGCTGGATCGCGAACTCGCAGATTCGTAGCTGCTCGTCGCGCGCGCCAGACCCAGCCGACCCACCTTGGCAAGACCAAGATCCGCGTCGCGTCCGGCGCCAGGGAGCGAGGCAGGCCGCCGGTCGCGCCCCAGGCCTTGGGGGGAGGCAGCTACTGACAGTTCGATCCGGTGATCGACAGCGACCAAGCGGCGCACGAGCTGCCGCCGACGTAGCGCACCTCGAGGTAGTAGTCCTGGGTGTCACTGATGGCGAGGCTCTCCTTCGTGATGGTGCCGAGCACGCTCTCGTCGGTGCCGGTGCCGTTCGTGGAGGACGCGACCAGGGTGTTGCAGCTCGACCACAGGAACAGGTCGTAGTTCACGCCTGCCGGGACCGTCAGCTTGGCTTCGCCGATCAGATCGGCGGGGCAGTTGGAGCACTCCTGAGCCTCGAGCACGAACCACTCGCTGGTGGTGCCGGTGGCCATGCCCTCGTTCACGGCGCCAGCAACGGGGCACAAGGTGCCGCAGTTGGTGTCGGCGCAGTGCCCGCCGAGATCCGACGCAGTCGCGCAGGTGTTCGCGGCCATGCTGTTGTCGCAGGAGGTCGAACCGCCGGTGCCTCCACTGCCGCTCGAGCCGCTCGAGCCTCCGCTGCCGCTCGAGCCGCTGGAACCTCCACTGCCACTCGAACCGCTCGAACCTCCGTTGCCGCCGACCCCGCCTGTTCCCGGCTCGCCCGCGGTACCCCCGGAGCTTGCGTTGCCCACGCCCGCGCTGCCGCCGTTGCCGACATCGCCGCCGTTGCCGCCCTCGCTCGTGCCGCCGTTGCCGCCGTTGCCCGTGCCGCCGTTGCCCCCGTTGATGGTGCTCGAGCCGCCGTTGCCGACGCCACCGCTGCTCGCCCCGGCGCTCTCGCTACCGCCGCTGCCGCCGTTGTCGGAGGTGATCCCGCCTTCGTCTAGCTCACCACCCGACGCACAGGCGGCCAGCACGAATCCAGTGGTCAAACCCAGGGGCGCGAGCCAGGGCCGGCGACGAAGCAAAGAAACCATCACTCTGCCTTATAGCGCAGTTACGAAACCGCGCAGACGCATTCTGGACTCGCACTCCAACTGGCCCGGCGCCGCGCACCCTTGGGCCAGCGAGCGGGGCCCTTCACGCTCAGGGGCGACACAGCGCCACGGTGAAGCCCGGCACTTGCTGGCAGGTCATGTTGGAGGGGCAGAGGACGTCATCGGTGCACAGCCGCGTGCACACGCCCGTCGCGTCGCACAGGCCAGAGTCGCACTCGCGACCGGAGGCGCAGGCCTGACCGAGGGCTTTGCTCCCGGCGCGCGCGCAAATCAGGATGATCGAGCTGCCGTCGACGTCTGGAGCGCAACCGAGTCCGGGGCCGCAGCCACCTTCCTGAGTACATGCTTGAGTGCACATCGCGCTTGGCAACGCCGCGTCGTTGCAGGCGCCAGAGCGGCAGGTGACGGTCCCGCTGGCATTGCAGGCGGCGCCGATGGGATCAGAGCCCATGATGTCGTTGGGCGGGATGCACACCGGTCCGCTACCTCCT
>JAGQIY010001150.1 GCA_020430865.1 Myxococcales bacterium | reverse complement strand
CTCCTCGAGGAGAGCCCGGCGGAGCTGCAGGAGCTGCTCGACGACATCCACCCCGAAGACGTCGCTGACGTCATCGAGGAACTCGACAGCAGTCGCGCCGCGAAGGTGCTCGAGAGTCTCCCCACGGAGTACGCAGCGCAGGTCTTCGAGCGTCTCGACGACCCGGTGCAGGAGTCTCTCGCGGAGGCGATGGGTGTCGACGTCGCCGCGGAGCTCGCGGTGGAGATGGACACCGACGACCTGGCGGACTTCGTCGATGATCTCCCCCCGGAAATGAGCTTGCCGCTGATCAAGCGGCTGGAAGAGCTCGACGCAGAGGTCGCCACCGAGGTCCGGGAGCTACGCCAGTGGCCGGATACATCAGCCGGTGGTCTGATGACCACCGACTACCTGTGGGTGGAGCCCGGGCTCACGGTCCAGGGCGCGATGGAGGAGATCCGGCGTCAAGCCGTGGACGCGGAGACCCTGGACGCGATCTACGTCGTCGACAGCGACGACCTGGTGAAGGGCTACCTGAGGATTCGTGACGTGTTGCTCGCGGACCCCATGGCAAAGGTCGAGGAGGTCATGCGCCTCAACCTGATCTGCGTGCCCCCGGAGATGGACCAGGAGGACGTGGCGCGTACCCTGGGGAAATACGACATGAACACGCTGCCCGTCGTCGACGAGCGCGGTGAGATCCTGGGCGTCATCACCTCCGACGACATCCTCGACGTCATGGCGGAGGAGCAGAGCGAAGACGTCCACAAGATGGGCGCCATCGATCCTCTGAGCGAGACCTACTTCGAGACCTCGCTGCTGACGTTCGTCAAGAAGCGCGCGCCGTGGCTCCTCGTCCTGTTCATCGGGGGCTTCTTCACGGCAACGGCGATCCGGCACTTCGACGGCGTGCTCGCAACCATCGCCCACCTGAGCTTCTACCTGCCGATGCTGATCTCCGCGGGCGGCAACTCTGGCTCCCAGTCGTCCACGTTGATCATCCGCGGCTTGGCGGTAGGAGACATCCAGACCAAGGACTGGTGGCGTGTGCTCTCCCGAGAGCTCGCCCAGGGGCTGATCCTCGGGGGCACGCTGGGTGCGGTGGGCGCGGCGCGGGTTGCCCTCTCGGGGGAGAACGCCACCTTCGCCCTGCTCGTCGCCGCCACGCTGATCTCCATCGTCGTCATGGGCTGCGTGGTTGGCGGCATGATGCCCATCTTGCTGAACCGCGTGGGTCTGGACCCGGCCACCAGCTCGACGCCGTTCATCGCCACCCTGGTCGACGTGCTCGGCATCATGATCTACCTGAGCCTGGCGCGCTGGCTCCTGCTGGAGAGTGGGATGGGGGCCTTCGGAAGCAGCTAACCGTGCTGGCGTCTTCCCGCGTCGTGCGGATGAAAGCGCCTGTTTTTTGGGGGTTTGGGGGGAGGCGCGCTGGACGCAAACAGTTCGGCCAGGCACACACATCCGTGTACAGTGTGCACGAGCGTTGACATCCCTGGGGACGCCCAGACACTTTCAGCCACGAACCTCGCGCCACTGACCCTCGTATGCCCACGCTTTCCTCGAGCATCGTCAAGCACTCGGTCGCAACGATGCGCGAGGTCGAAGACGCCCTGGCTCGCCAGGTGCTCTACGGTGGCGACCTCCTCACCAACCTGCTGGAGATCACCCAGGTCGATGAGGAACGCCTGCTGCGACTGCTGAGCCAGCTCCACGCGCTCGAGGCGGCGCCCGCCGGAGTGCTCCCCCGCGCCACGGCGGAAACGCTGCGACTGCTGCCCGGTGACGTGGCCAGCCGGCACGCCGTCTACCCTCTGGAGGAGCAGTCCGGCGCGCTCGTGGTGTGCGTGGCTCATCCGCTGCCAGAAGACGTGGAGAGCGATCTCGGGTTCTTGCTGGGAGTGCAGCTCCGACAACGCGTGGCTCCGCGCGCGCGCATCGCCCAGGCCATCGCGCGTGACTACGGGGTGCCGCTGGATCGGCGCTCCGCGCGCATCGTCGCCCGACTCGATGGCGAACCAGACCCTCACCCGAGCGAGGGTCCGCCTGCCATCGACCTCCCGCTGAACCTGGCGGACGTGCCCCGTCCTCCCTCGGTGCCCCCGATCGCGTTTCCCCCCGCGACCGAGCTGCCTTCCGTTCCGCCTCCCGCGGCGAACGCTGACATTCACCAGGCAGACACGGACAACGTCCCCGAGGTCGCGCTGCGAGAACTGGTCAAGCAGAGCCAGCCCCCTCCCCCGCATGATTTCCCTGAGGAAAAAATTGAGATCCCGAAGGCGCCACCCAGCCTACCGTCTCCTCTGGCCGCGCTGAGCGAGGGTGCGGCGAGCGATGAGGCCCCGACGCAGCTCTTCGGCCCCGTCTCGGCGGAACCGGAGACGACGCTGTTCCAGACGACGGCCGAAGCCCCCAGCGCCGCGGGCCAGATCGAGGCGGCCTCCTCGCCAGCGGCGTCGGCGCGTGAGCCAGGTGAGGAGCCGGGCAAGGACGACAACCAGCGCACGCAGCCGTCGCTGCGGGTGCCAGCCCTCGCCACCCAAGACCGGCCGCCGAACGTCTCCGTACGCCCCAGCGCGGCGCCCCCGCCGGTCGAACCATCTGCGGCTCTCGAGGCGTCTGGGCCTGGTGAAGCTCCTGCGCCGGATGCAGAGGAGGAAGCGCCTCCGGTCTACAGCGGAGCGTCGCCCAGCGAGCGCCTGGCGAACCTGGGTGGAGACGGCGGGCGCTGGAAGACCTCGGAGGCCAAACCGCGGCGACGAGGCCCGTACACCGCTGCCGAAGCGGAGCAAGACCTGGTCGACGCCGAGTCTCGCGACGACGTGCTCTCCGCGTTCTTCGACTACGCCGCTCAGTACTTCGAGTACACGGCCCTGTTCGCCGTTCAGGGCGACCTGGCAGAGGGGCGCAGCGCGAGCGGCTCCGGCGCCAGCACCGCGGAGGTGCGGGGCATCGGCGTCCCGCTGGATCTCCCCGGGATCCTGCGCTCCGCAAAGCAAGCCGGAGCCCCCACGCTGCAAGCGCTGGCCAGCGACGGGCTCGACAAGAGCCTGGCCTCCGATCTGAAGCGCCCAGGCGAGACGGCCAAGCTAGCCATCCCAATTTCCGTACGCAAACACTGCGTGCTGATCCTCCTCGGTTGCGAAGGCAAGACCGACGTCCAGCTCGACGCCGTGGGTCAGGTGCTGGCCTTCGCGCCGCTGGTCAGCCAGGCGCTGGAGCGCGTGATCCTCAGGCGCAAGCTAGCCGTGCGCCGCGAGGTGAAGCGCGAGGTCCCTGCGGCGCTCGCTCAGCTAGCCGAGGCTCGCAAGCGAGTCCGCAGCGAACAGGCCAAGGATCAACCCAGTCCCGAGGTGCGCGCGTCCGCGCTGGTCTCTGCGCTGAGTGGAGAACCCAAGAAGCGCTCACTGGTTCCCCAGCCAGCACAGCAACCGGGTGGGGTCACCGAGCGGCCTGAGCGCGCGCTGCTGGAGCCCGCGCAGAACGAGGTACGGACCCAGGCCCCCGCGCCCCCGCTCTCTCAGCGCCCGACTGCCATCGCGCCCAAGCCAGCCGAGGAGGCAGCGCCAGCCGAGCAGACAGCGCCAGCCGAGCAGACAGCGCCAGCCGAGCAGGCAGCGTCAGCCGAGGAGGCAGCGCCAGCCGAGCAGACAGCGCCAGCCGAGCAGACAGCGCCAGCCGAGCAGACAGCGCCAGCCGACCTCGCCAAGACCCAAGCCTCCGCGCAGTCGGAGCCGCCGACCCCGGCTCGGGCCGAGCCCGCTTCCGAGGCTCCGATCGAGCCCTCGCCCCCTCCAGTTTCCATCGCGCCAAGCCGCACGATCGTCATCGGCCCCAGCCCAGAAGGCGACGCAGGACCACCCACGATCACCAGCGCCAAGCCCGAACAGCGCGAAGACTCCGGCGAGCAGGAACCGATCCCGCTCAGCAAGAACAAGCGCTCGAAGGCCACCGCCGTGCTGGGCACGCTGGCCAAGACTCATCCCTCGCAGGAGATCCCGAAGCAGGAGGAGCGCCGAACGAGCACACCTCCCCAGGGCACGCCGGTCTCGGTCTCTCAGCTCACGCGGGCCCGCAGGGAGGTGCTGGCTCCGAACAGTCGGCGTCTGCCATCGACCCTGGGACGAGAGACGGACGCGAGTTCAAAGCCCGAGAAGCAGGGACCCCAACAGAAGGTTCCGCATGGCAATAGCTCAGGCAGGAACGGAACGCTGAATCTGGGTTCCACCACTGAGGTCGATGCTCCCTCTGTTCCCCCCACGCGTCCGAGCGAGCCCCCGGTGTTTCCCCTCACTCGTCGCTCGGGCGGCAAGATGAAGGTCGCGGAGACCTTCGAGTTCGAGGCCGAGCATCGCACCGATCCCGGCATTGGCAGCCAGCCACTGCGGGCTCCAGCGGACGACGAAGGCCCCGAGATCTCCGTCAACGCGGTCGACGAACG
>JAGQIY010000121.1 GCA_020430865.1 Myxococcales bacterium | reverse complement strand
TGATGCCCGAGCACCGGCCGCGGCAGATAGGGGAGCGTGGACATCGGTCCGAAGCGGCGCTGGAGCCAGGTCGAGAAGGCCGCCTGAACACGTTCCACGAACGCGACAGCCGCTGCCTCGCTCGCGGTGTCGCGGTCGGGCTGGGTCTGCCATCGCAAGCGCACCCAGGTGCCCCAGCGAAGGCTGTACTCCTGCCAGTCCTGGTACGTCGCGTCATCTGCGCTTGGGATCGTGGTGCCGAGCTCGTCGAGCAGGTGGAAGAACCGGCCTTCCGAACTGGACGCGGGTGAGCCGGCGATGCCGACGCCGAACCAGCGGTCGTCGTCGATCGGGCGGACGACCGCCGTCGGCTCGAGGAGCCCCTCGACGAAGAGGTTGTCCATGTAGACGCGGACGTCGTCGTGGTCGAACGGCAGCTCCGTGGGGCCGGAGATGCTCGGTCCCGCCGGCTCACGCCCTGGCACGGTCTCGAGACCCTTGGAGACGAGGAATCCCGGCCAGCGCTCGCCGAGGAACGTGAGGAACGCTTCGCGGTTCGGCACGATGCGCTCGAGCGGCCACGAGCGCCACTTCGGGCTCTGGGTGAGCACCTCGATGAAGCGTGCGTCCAGGCTCTCGGGAAAGACCTGCGACCGGTAGTGACGGCGAAGCAGAACACGAAGCAGGTCGGCCGGCTGCTTGATCAGCTCGGGCGCGATCTCGAAGACGTGCCGCAGCACGAAGTCGCGCGTGGCGTTGGTCCCGAGGTTGCCGGGGTTCGCATGCTCGAGCGCGTTGGCGAGCGCATCGAAGTGCTGTGGATCCAGCTCCGCCACGACGTTCGGCGCGAGCGACGGGAAGAGGTGGACGAGGCTGAAGGACAAGACACGTCCGCTCTCGCGTGCCTCCTCGAGCAAGTCGTGGGGGATGTGCTTGAGGTCGCCGTGATCGGTGCGGATGACGACGACCAGGTGCGTGGCCTCGCCCCGATCCCAGTGCTGGCGGAAGCGGCTCTCGTAGGCGTAGCGGAAGGCCACCGGGTCGCCGAAGGTGATGAGCTCGAAGCCGCGCGCAGCGAGGCGCTCGACCACGCCGGGCTCGGTGAGCAGCTCATCGGGGTCGCTCACCACCGTGAGCCTTCCCGCCTTGGCGCTGGCCTCGCTGAAGTGCTGCAGGATTGGACCGCGCCAGCCATCGCGCCGCTGCGTCATGACGCACCCCCGGTGCGGGTGACCGCGACGAGGAGCATCGGGCTCAGCTCGGGAAGGCCGTGCTCTCGTGCCTCGACATCGCGCCGCCAGGCCGTCTCTTCCTCCGCGAGCTGTGCCAGTCGGAAGTCGCGGACCTGCGGCAGGCCGAGCTTCTCGATCGCGCGACGGCGCGCGGAGAAGGCGACGTTCATCTTCCGCGACTCCATCGACAGGCGCTCGCGGTGCCGCTGCAGCAGCTCGTGGAACGCAGCCTTGCCCTGCTGCTCCGCCGCCCCTCGCGACTGCTCGAACGCCCGCTCCGCCGAGCCGTCCGCCGTCGCGGCCGCTGGCAGCACCTCGAGCCCATCGGCCAGCTCGACCAGGCGGTCCCACACCACGCGCGCGGTGGGCCCGAGCGTCTGCCCCTCGGCCGTGACGAAGATCGGCAGCACGCGCTGCTCGCGGCCGTCGAAGGTCGACAGGCCCACACGCCATAGCGACCAGAAGCCACCGACCTTGTCCGACACGCCGGGGATGACGACCTGCGCGACCTGCATCCCAGGCGCGTAGGGCGGGATCCGCGTCGTCAGTCCCCGGATACGCGGGTCTTCGATGGTCAGGAGCGTCTTGCCAGGGTCGTCGGCAGCGGCACGGCTGAAGGACGCTGCCGTGGTCGCTCCGCCGCCGGGCCACGCGAGGTCGTAGACGCCGGGCGCCTTGCTCTGGACCGACCCACCGCGAGCGGCCTGCGTGCGCAGCCACGCGACCGTCATGCGTTCGGTCCAGAAGGGCATCTGGTGCCCGGCGACCTTCTTGGCCGCCGACGGGTCCAGCTCGTCGGTGGCGGCCAAGACCGCCGAGCCTTCGCGAGCCGAGCGCGCCCGCGCGCGAATGGACTCGGCCAGCGCCTCGGCGCGGGCCTCGGCCTCTTCGGGCGACAGGACGGCTCCGACGTAGAGCTGCTCGAAGTCCACGCCGCCCTCTTCGGAGTCGAGCACGTCGGAGAGCTTGTCGACCCCGAACTCCTCGAGGATGCGCTGGAGCTTCTCCTCCAGGACCTCGCGCACCCGCAACTCGACGGTGTCCTCGAGCGCGAAGTTGAGGGCACGCACGACGTGCTTCTGACCGATGCGGTCGACCCGGCCGATGCGCTGCTCGAGCTTCATCGGGTTCCACGGCAGGTCGTAGTTCACGATGACGTGGCAGAACTGGAGGTTGAGGCCCTCGCCGCCGGCGTCGGTGGAGATGAGCACCTGCGCATCGCCGGCGAATGCCCGCTGGACCGACTTGCGCGCCTCGAGGTCCATCGACCCGTTGAGGCACGCCACGGTGTAGCCGCGCTGCCGCAGGAACTCGGCGAGCATGGTCTGGGTCGGAACGAACTCGGTGAAGACCAGGACCTTGAGCGCCGGGTCGTTCTCCTCGCGCTGCAGGTTCTGGATCCATGCGAGCAGCGCCTCGGCCTTGCCGTCGGGCGCGCGGGCCTCGCAGCGTCGGGCCGCGGAGAGCAGGAGCTCGACCTCGGCCCGCTCGTTCTTGAGCCCCTTGAGCCGGCTCTGGAGGAGCGACTCCATCTGGTCCTGCCCGTCGAGCTCGACCCACTCCGCGCCCACGTCCTCGCCGAAGAGCGAGAGCTGGCCGGAAGGCAGCTCCAGCACCTCGAGGCGCCGCTCGAGAGCTGTCCGGATGGCGGCCGTGCTCGACGTCACGATATGCTGCATCAGCATCAACAGCAACCCTCTGGCCTTGTGCGACGCGCGGAGCTCTTGGTTGC
>JAGQIY010001149.1 GCA_020430865.1 Myxococcales bacterium | reverse complement strand
GGCACCTTGGTGATGATCTCGAAGCCCACGAAGATCGAGAGCACGAGCACGTAGATGCCGATCAATAGAGGTCCCATCATACCGCAGCCTCCCCAGATGCTTGCTTGGTGTCCGCGTCGGACTTCGCGTCCTCGGACTCGTCGTCGGACTTCTGCTTCGGGCCGACTCCGCCCCCGAGGAGCTCGCGAGTGGCCGGGTGAATCACGTCACCTTGGTGCGTGAGCAGCGTGCCCTGAGTGACCTCGTCTTCGAGGTCGTAGACCAGCGCCTTGTCTTTCACCAGGTGATCCACCAGCGCATGGACGTTGCGCGCGTAGAGCAGGCTGGCGTCGCCAGGCATGGTCCCCGGGATGTTCGCTTCCCCGAGGATGGTGACGCCGTGATGCATCACGTCTTCGCCCGCCTTGGCCAGCTCGCAGTTGCCGCCAGCCTCCACCGCGAGGTCCACGACGATGCTGCCTGGGCGCATCTTCTCGACGGTGGCCTTGGTCAGGAGCACCGGTGCTGGGCGGCCGGGCACCAGCGCCGTGGTGATCACGACATCGGCCTGAGCGCAGTGCTCCGCGACTACCTTCTGCTGGCGCTTGAGGTAGTCCGCACCCACCTCCTTGGCGTAGCCACCCTCACCCTCACCCCCGCCCTCGAGCTCCGGGGGCTCGATGAACTTCGCGCCCAGGCTCATCACCTGCTCCTTGGCGGCAGGGCGAATGTCGCTCGCCTCGACCACGGCGCCCAGGCGCCGCGCGGTGGCGATCGCCGACAGCCCCGCGACGCCTGCGCCCATCACCACCACTCGGGCTGGCTTCACCGTGCCCGCCGCGGTCATCAGTAGCGGGAAGTACTTCGGCAGCCGCACCGCCGCCATCAACACTGCCTTGTAGCCGGCGATGTTGGCCTGGGAGCTGAGGGCATCCATCTTCTGGGCGCGCGTGATGCGCGGCACCAGCTCCATCGCCAGGCAGCTGACGCGTTTTTCTGCCAGGAAAGTCACGAGCTCGAGGTGCTTGTGCGGGGTGATGAAGGCGATCAGTCCGGCGCCCGCCTTCAGCTCCTTCACGCCGGGATCGTCTGGTCCCTCGGGACCGCGGACGCGCAACACGAGGTCGGCAGCGGACCAACGAGTCGCTGGTTCGACCAGCTTGGCTCCCGCTGCTTCGAACGCCGCATCGGAGATGAACGAGCCGCTGCCCGCCCCCCGCTCGACCTCCACGTCGAGCCCCAACCCGACCATCTGCTTGACGGTCTCGGGCGTCGCCGAGACCCGCGGTTCCGGCTCTCGCTCCTTGGCAATCAGCACCACTACCATCGGTCACCTCCACCCAGTGCGCGGCTGGGTCTAGCGCCACCAACGCACTGCGTAAAGCGCGAATGCGATGCTCGACCCGGCCCCCAAATTCAGACTTGCCAAAATTTGGCAAAAGTTACGAACCGTTACGGCGTTTACTAAACCAATGTAAACTATGTCGTAAGGGTTATTTAGTGACGCTCCATAGTGTCGGGCACGCGCCCTGGAGCGTCGAGCGAGTCGACTTCGGAGGCGTCCAATGGCCCCGTTCCGTCACGCGCTCTCGCGCGGCCCCGGCCTCACTTCGAGCCGAGGCGCGCGATGTCGGACAGGAGGCGCTTGGTCGCGCCTTCGTCCTCCGACCGATAGAATCCCCGGATCTGGCCCTCCCCGTCCACCAAGACCAGATGCGAACCGTGAAGGATGCCAAAATGATCGGCGTTTGGATCGGCCTTCCCCTCCAGGACCTGCTTGAACCCCTCGACGCTCGTCCGCTTCACCACGTCGTAGTCCCCGGTGAGAAACACCCAGTTCGACAGGTCGACCTGGTTCTTCTTGGCGTATGCGGTCAAGGCCTCGGGGGTGTCGTTGTCAGGGTCGACGCTGAAGCTGACCAAGCGAAACTCCAGCCCTTCGGCCTGCCCCTGCTTCTGCACCTCGCGCATCTTCCGGGTCAGTCGCGGGCAAACCACTGGACAGCGAGTGAAGAAGAAGGCCGCGACGAAGGGCTCCCCCTTGAGCGTCTCTCGCGTGACCGCCTTGCCCGCTTGATCCGTGAGCTTGAAGTCCCCGATGTCGCCGAGCTTGGGCAGCTCCTTGGGGTCCTCTCTCGGGGTGAGGTCACGAGCCGCTGGCGCCTGCTCCCCGGAACCTCGGTCACACGCCGTGGCCGCCAGGGTCAGCGTAAGCGCCAGGGCGCAGCCAGCAACGTGCGCAGTTCGATTCAGCCAGATCACCGTGTTTGGTCGTATAGCGCGCGCAGGGTGGCGTGCGTAGCGGACGTTTCGCCGCGGGCGATGCGCCACACCAGCTCGCGAGCCGCGGCGTTGATCGGTGTAGGAATCCCAGCTGCTGCGCCGCGCCGCACGATCTCTCCGTTCAGGAAGTCGACCGCTGGTGGCCGACCGCGCTCGATCGCTGCCAGCATCGACGAGCGCAAGCGCCGGTAACGCGTGCCCACGGCGAGCAACAGCCCGTGCTTCGCCACCAGCGACGGTGAGCCGCTCATCGCAGCTTCGCTCGGTGTCAAGGCGATCCACTCGAGGTCGATCGTCCCACTGACCTTCTCCAGCACGACGCGCTCGTACTGCGCCACACGGACGACCTCGGTCATCACCTCGAGCGCGAGGCGCCTCACGTGTCGCTTGCGCATCAACACCCCGAGGCGATCGCCGCCGATGGTCCCGAGCGTGCTGATCGCGCAGTTGATCGCCAGCTTGCTCCAGCGCACACCGGCCAGGTTGGGGGTGAGGACCACCGGGCCGACGCTCTCGAGGGCACGCGCCAGCTCCTCCAACCCAGCGTCGATCTGCCCGTCGAGGCGCCCGAGAGTGAAGCCGCCGGCGCTGGTGCGATCGTACACCCCGGGTTCGGTCATGGATGCTCCCCACGCCACCACCGCGCCCACGACGCGCTCCGGACCGACGATCGGCGCGATCCGCTCCTCGCACAGTCCATTCTGAAAGCACACCACGCGCGTCTCCGGCTTCAGGGACGCGGCGACCGATCGGGCGGCTTCTTCGACCTGCGGAGGCTGGGTCGCCAGCAAGACCAGGTCGAACTCGCCCGCGTGGCCATCGAGGCTGGAGAGCACCTGCTCCGGCGCGATGCGGGCGTCGGCCGGGGGATTTTCCCCACAGAAACGAAAGCCGTGTTCGCGCAGCGCCGCGGCGATGTGGGCGTTCGTGGTGAGCACGCTGACGTCCAAACCAAGCCCGGCCAGGGATCCCGCGACCACCCCGCCAATCGCACCGCAGCCAACCACCAACGTCTTCATGCCCGGACCATAGCGAACGGCCGCACCTCGCCGCAGCGTTTCAGCTGCCCCCTCGGCGCGTCCCCGAGCCAGCAACGAGACTGCGAGTCCGAGTCCGCTGAAGACTTGCCAAAGCCAGCGGCTTCGAGTACTGACCGCACCCACATCGGCCCACAACGGCCGGGCGACCCGACCAGCGAACTCAGCGGCCCTGCCGCAAGCTCGCGTCTTCCTGCAAGGGGTCGTCTTCTCTGCACTTTCTCTGCGACGCGCCAGACGTCGCACCTCCTGGAGGACTCCCATGCGTGCTCTGCGAAAGCTACTCGAGCGTCTCCGCTTGCCGATGCCGGCGCTGGCCTGAGGGCCAACCGCTCCCGGCGCCGAACCTCTCCCCCACCCGGCCTGGGGTTCGCTTCCTTGATCCACTTCTTTTTCCTTCTCGGCCTCCAAGCGCAAGCGCGCTCGGAGGCTGTGATGCCTCTGCGTCTGTGGTTTGCTTCGCGCCCCGCCCGTGTCTGCCGAAGTAACCCGCGCCCCGGATCGACCGCGCCCTGGCCTCGAGGCCTGGTGCGAGGCTTCGATCGATCGCCCCTGGCTGTGGCTGGCCATCGCGGGAGCGCTGGGACTGTACGTCAGCCACGCCATCACCGCGCAGGTTGGCGAGCCAGCGGTTCCGCTGGATGACAGCTACATCCACTTCAACTACGCCCGCTCCTTCGCGCGCTTCCAGCCCCTGATCTATTCCCCCGGGGCACCGCCCACCACCGGCGCCACGAGCCTCGGTTGGGTGATCGCGCTGAGCATCGGCTGGTTCCTCGGACTTCACGAGCTGAAGCTGATCTACCTGGCTTGGGCGCTGGGTTGGGCGTGCTGTGGGCTGCTGGCGTGGGAGACGTCCCGCCTCACGCGGGGGCTCCTGCGCCCGAGCATCGGGCTGGGCGCGGGCCTGCTCGTCTTCTGCTTCTCACCGCACACTTGGTTCTCCGCCAGCGGCATGGAGGTCCTGCCGCTCGCCTGGCTGCTGATGCGCACCGCGAGGCTGTGCGCAGAAGCCTGGGAACGGCGGAGCGCAGTTGGCTACCTGCGCGGGATGCTCGCGACCAGTTTCTGTGCGGCAATTATTCGCCCGGAGGGGGTGCTCGCCGCGGGGATGTGCGCCGTCACCCTCTTCTTCGTGGGGGGAGGGTTCACGCGGCGCTACTCGGCCCTGGCACTGATCGGCCCGGCGATCCCCCCCGGCTTGAACTGGCTGGCCACGGGGCAGATGCTCAGCGCGACTGCGCAGGCGAAGCTGCTCTCGACGAGTCCCTACGCCACCCGCGCGTCAGCGTGGGACGCCCAGCTCGGCAACTTGAAGCTGTTCTTCCTCACGCTGCTCAACGGTGAGGTCTGGGCAGACGGGATGATCCCGACCGGCTTCTGGTGGCTCCCGTGCGTCGGTTTGATCGCCATCGTCCTGGTCGCCGGGAGACACCGCGCACGCGCCGCTCTGATCCTGTGCGTCGCCGCGGGCGCGCTGATCCCGACGGCTTACTGGACCTTCCTCGTGAACCGCCTGCGCTATATCTGGCCCTTCGCCGCAGCCTGGTTGATCGGCCTGGCAGCGCTCGCGGAGCTAGCCGCAAGGCTGCTGGAGCGCGTGCTGCAGCGCTCCCCACGGCGGAGCCTCGGGGGCTGGCTCGGCGTCGCGCTCACGGCCAGCGCGGGCTATTTCCTTGCGGCAGAGTGGCCGAGCACCCTGAAGGACCTGGTGACGAGCTGCGCGGCGATTCATGGGCAGCAGGTGTCGCTGGCCCGCTGGGCCGAGCGTGAGCTGCCCGACGGCGTTCCCGTCGGAGTGAACGACGCCGGAGCCATCGCCTACCTCAGCGGCCACCCGACCGTCGACCTGGTCGGTCTCACCACGCGTGGCGAGGCCACTTACTGGCGCGCAGGGCCAGGACCACGCTTCGAACACTACGAGAAGTCCAAGGTCCTACCACCGTACCTGATCCTCTACCCGAGCTGGCTCGACATCGACGCCATCACCGGTCCCGAGCTCACCCGGCGCAGCGTGTGGGGTGCCAGCATCCTGGGCGCGCCGGAGATGGTCGCGCTGGAGACCCGCTTCGACCTGCTCGGCACCGGGGCAGCTCCGCCTTCCCCGGGGAAACTGGTGGATGAGCTGGACGTCTGCGACCTGGAGAGCGAGGCCGCCCACGACTACCAGCTGTTCTACGCGCATGAAGGGACCAACGCGGTGCGCGTCCACGGCGACAGGGCCGACGGTGGTCGGACCTATCGTAGCCTCGAGCAGTTCGACCTGAAGCTCTCGCCGGGCGGCGTACTGTGGATGCGTGGTGGCGCCGAGTGGCCCCTGACGTTGAAGGTCCTGGTGGACGGGACCGAAGTCGGCAAGCTCCAGCTGGAAGGCTTCGAGTGGGAGGAGAGCTGGGTCAGGCTGCCGAGCGACCTGACCCCCGGCACGCACCGCATTCGTCTCGAGCGGGTCAGCGAGGTGTGGTTCACCAGCATGCACTTCTGGATGCTCGAATAGGCCTTTACCCACGCCGCGCGGCGAGGCTATCGGATGACGTCATGAGTCTCTTGATTCGCCTTGCGCAGGACAGCGACGGCTACCAGCTGATCCGACTGATCGAGAACGTCTTCTACGAGTACCCGGGCTGCGTGATGGACGTGGACGGAGAGATCCCCGAGCTGCGCCGAATCCAGACGGATTTCGCGAAGAAAGGCGGGGAGTTCTGGGTCGCCGAGCGCGAGCGCCGCATCATCGGTTGCATCGGCTACACACCCCTGCCCACCCGCGCGCGATCTCCACGCGGAATCGAACTCAAGAAGCTGTACGTGGAGCGCTGGGAGCGTGGCCACGGCCTCGCTGGCGAACTGGTGGCCTTGGTCGAAGCCGCCGCGAGAGGTCAGGAGGCGAGCTTCGTCGAACTCTGGAGCGACACGCGCTTCCTGCCGGCGCATCGCTTCTACCGGAAGCGGGGATACCAGGCCAGCGGCGAGACCCGGGAGCTCTTCGACCAGAGCGACACCATCGAGTACCACTTCGAGAAGCGACTCGCCTGATCTCGGCCCGCGGCCCGGAACGAGGTACTGGCCCCTGGCCTCACTCGGCGAGCTCGAGCGCCTCCAGGCCGGCGATGTATTCCGCCGGGAAACCATGTCTCCGCGCGGCACCAAGGATCAGGTCGCGATACTCGCGCCGCGGCGCCACGAAGGAATCCTGGCGGTGGGCCGGTTGCACGCGATAGACCCAGGCGTCTCGAGGTTCCCCGGACCAGACGTGACAAGTCAGGTGCTCGCGGCGATAGCGCTCCGGGTGTCCTTCCTTGCGATCCAGGCCGAGCAGAGTCTGTTCGTCGAGCTGCAGCAGCAGCCCGGGAACCGTGCTCAGCGCCGCGGGCTCGACGTTGGCCGCCCCTGCCCCGCGACTCGGCGAGCGGTAGTTCCAGACCAGTCGATACTGCGGCAGGCTCCCGACGGCGAGGTGCAGGACCTTGGGTCTGCCGAGCCCCGTGGAGTGGAACCAGGCGCTCAGGTCGCCGAGGTCCATGTTCGATCCGTAGGCGAACACCCAGTACATCGCTCCAGCATAGCGCATCGCTCGCACTGCGTCTTCCAGCGGCCCGAGTGCTGATCCGCGCGGATTGAGATCCATGCTCTCGCAGAGCCGCGCCAGCACGTTTGCGAGAGCGAGATCTGGTCGACACCTGCTAGACTCGGCTCATGCATCTCTGGTTGGCTCAGCCGCGGCTCGCGTTCTCGAGGCCCGAGGCGAACCACGACGCCTTGCTCCAGCTGTTCGAGGCGCAGCCCGCGCCGCGGCCGGAGGACATCCTGGTGCTCCCCGAGCACTTCGAGCTCAGCCGCAGCGCGGACGACTACGCGCGCGGCCTCCAGCGGCTCGCGCTGCGCGTCGGCTGCCACATCGTCGGCGGCACGCAACACCGACAGCACGCTGAGCGCGCCACCAACTGCGGCGCTGCCTTCGACCCCCGCGGAAACCAATTGTTTCAATATGAAAAACTGAGGCCGTACGCGGACGAGCGCCTGTGGATCGACCCAGGGGTGAGGCTGGGCGAGGGACAGATCTCCGGCCTGCACTGCCTGGTGCTGGTGTGCGCCGACTTCTGGTTCTCGGACCTGTTTCAACGCTGCACTCGCCTGCCGACCCTGGTCCTGGTGCCAGCGCTTTCCGTCTCGCGCAAGCCGACGCCGGGGTATAGCCGAGGCTTGTGGCGCCACCTCGCGATCGCCCGTGCCTACGAGTTTGGCTGCTACGTTGGCGTCAGTGACTGGGCGGTGGAGTCGGAGCTGCCGCGCCTGGCCGCGAGCGGCGTCGCCGGCTTCGCGGATCCAACACAGGTCGAGCCCCTGCGGCTCTTCACCCCTGCACCAGGCGACGGCGGCGCCAGCCTGCTGCGGGTGGCGCTCGATCTGCCACGCCTCCAGGCGTTCCAGGCCGATCGTGATGCGCGTGGCTTCTTTTGGCGCGATCCCTCGGCTTGAGGCAGAGAGGATCTGGAAGGTTTCGGCAAACCCATCGCGCTCGCCCGAGTAGGCGACTATGCTCCAGACATGGTGCGTGTCTTGGGCCTACCGGTGACGGACGCCGACAGCGCGGCGGCCGGGGCTCCTCGCGCCGATCACATGCGCGCCCAGCTGGGCGGGCGCGCATCGACCCCCGTCACGGCAGGCCAGCTGGTCGTCCTCGAGACGTCGGAGTGGGTCAGCCTGTGCGGTGTCCTCTTGGGTGAGCTGGGCGACCAGCGACTGGTGCTGACCCGCGGCGGCGTGGTGCGAAAGGCAGACAAGGCGCGTCTGCAACCGCTGCAAGACGGGGACGCGGAGCTGAGCGCGCTCGCCGCCCGTGTGCGGCGCTTCGCAGCGCTGAGCGAGGGCGACGCGGTGCGCGTCGACGACGCCCGACTCGGCCCGATCGAGGGGATCCTCGTGGAAAAATGTAGGTTCGGAGGGTTGGTGCTTCGGGGAGACGGCTCACTGCTCGCCGCGGGCTTCTCCAAGCTCGAGCCTCGCGCGGAGGAGCAGAGCTCGTGAGCGCCAAGAACGACCGCATGCAGTATCGCCAGTTGGGCGCTGATGGCCCCAGCATCAGCGCGATCGGCCTGGGGGGCATGCTGCTCTCCATCCAGGGGCGCCCGCCAAGGGACGCCTCGATCGAGACCATCCACGCCGCGCTGAGCAAGGGCATCACCCTGATCGACACGGCGGACGCCTACTGCCTCGACGACAACGACTTCAACCACAACGAGGCGCTGATTCGCGAGGCCTTGCGAGGCCGCACGGAAAGAGTCTTGGTCGCGACCAAGGTCGGTTGCGTGCGTCCAGGTGGCGCCTGGCGCGTCGACGCGCGGCCCGAGCGCCTGCTGGAAGCCGCGGAGGCGAGCCTCAGGGCGCTCGGTACGGAGACCATCGATCTGCTCCAGCTGCACTCCCCCGACTCGCGAGTGCCGTTCGCGGACAGCGTAGGCGCCCTCGCGCGCCTGGTGGAGCAGGGCAAGGCTCGCTACGTGGGCCTATCGAACGTCAGCACGCAGCAGATCGCCGAGGCACGCGGCATCGTGCCCATCGCGAGCGTGCAGAACCGATTCAACGTCCACGACCGCAGCGCGGAGACCAGCGGCGTGATCGACTACTGCACCAGGCACCGCATCACCTTTCTCGCGTACTCGCCATTCGGTGGCTCCCGGGAGGCACCAGAGCTCGGACTTGGACGCCTGGGCCAGGAAGCCAAGCGGCGACGAGTCAGCGTCTACCGCCTGGTGCTGGCGTGGCTAATGGCCAAGAGCCCCGTGGTGGTTCCGATCCCTGGAGCCCGTCGCGTGGAGAGCATCTCGGACAGCGCGCGGGCCTGTTCACTGCAGCTGAGTGAAGCCGACGTGCGCGACGTCGAGGCCGCGCTGGTCTGAGTCGACGCCACACGGCGCAAAACACGATCGCCTCAGCGCCGCGATCCACCGCACCCAGCAACAAAGACTGGGCGCACAGAAGTCGGAGCGCTATGTGCCGCGTGAATGAGCCGCGACTCAAATACGGATCGCGTCGGCTTGTGCGTGTCCTGCGAGCACGCTCGCAGCATTCGGTCGGCGCGCGGCAGCACGTTCTGGCTCTGCGAGGCCAGCAAGAGCGATCCAAGGCTGCGCAAGTACCCGCAGCTGCCCGTCCGGCAGTGTGTCGGCTACCGTGGCAATGCGGAGGCTGCCCATGACTGAAGGCGGATCGACCCCCAGGAAGAAGCGCGTGGTGATCGTGGGCGGCGGCTTCGGCGGCCTCGAGACCGCCAAGGCGCTGAAGGGCGACGACGTGGACATCACGCTGGTGGACCGCTCGAATCACCACCTGTTCCAGCCGTTGCTGTATCAGGTCGCGATGGCGGGTCTTTCCCCCGCGGAGATAGCCGCCCCGATCCGCGCGGTACTGAAACATCAGACCAACTGCCGCGTGTTGCTCGGTGAGGTCACCCGGGTCGAGCTCGGGAGCAAGCGCTTGCACCTCGATCACGGAGACAGCCTGAGCTACGACTACCTCGTCGTCGCCGCCGGGGCGAAGACCAACTTCTTCGGGAACGAAGCCTGGGCCCGCCACGCGCTGGGCCTGAAGTCGGTGGACGACGCGGTGGAGATCCGCCGCCGGGTGCTGCTGGCGTTCGAGGCCGCCGAGCGCGAGAGCGACGTGGACGCTCGACGACGACTGCTGACCTTCGTCGTCATCGGCGGCGGACCCACCGGGGTGGAGATGGCTGGTGGCCTGGCCGAGCTCAGCCGCTTCGTGCTCGCCGATGACTTCCGGGAGATCGCCGGCCGAGAGCCCCGAGTGGTGCTGGTGGAGGCGACGGATCGATTGCTACCGGGCATGGACGAGAAGCTGGCCCAGTCCGCAGCCAAGCAGCTCGAAGACCTCGCGGTGGAGCTGAGGCTCTCCACCAAGGTGACGGACATCAACGAACACGGCGTGAAGCTCGGCGAGGAGTGGTTGCGCGCCAGCACGGTGGTTTGGAGCGCCGGGGTCTGTGCGAGAAGCCTGGCTGGTCGGCTCGGCTGCGAAACGGCGCGCGGTGGTCGCGTCAAGGTCGAAGCTGACTGCAGCGTCCCGGATCACCCCGAGGTGAGCGTGATCGGCGACATGGCGTACTTCGTTCCCGAGGGAAGCGAGCAACCGCTGCCAGGTGTGGCCCAGGTCGCAATGCAGCAAGGACGCTTCGTGGCCCGCCAGATCCGGCGAGATCTGGCCGGGAAGCCCCGGGAGACGTTCGAGTACGTCGACAAGGGCATGATGGCCACCATCGGCCGCTCACGGGCAGTCGCTCAGAGCGGCAAGCTGAAGCTCTCAGGATTTACCGCGTGGATAGCCTGGTTGTTCATCCACCTGATCTACCTGATCGGCTACCGGCGCCGGCTGATGGTGCTCCTGGAGTGGTTCTGGAGCTATGCCACGTACAAGCGCGGCGCCCGATTGATCACGGGAGATCGCGCATGGGAACGGGCGCAGCAGCTGGCGCAGCAGGCGGAGCAAGGACCCAACTCGGGTCCCATTCGCGTGCTCGACAGTCGCTCGGAACGAGGCACGCAGGGCGCGAGCTCGCCCGCAAGGCCTGACGCTACGGAAGAGTCAGACTCCGGGTCCACGTCGGTCGCCTAACCGACTCCCGATTCTTCAACGATTTCAGCAATCTAAGAAAGAGGCGCGCGTGCGAGCCGGCCGCTCCGCGCGCCCCTTGCGTGCTTTCCCCCGGAACCAGACTCGCTTCTTCGCGCGGCACGCGCAGCACTGGAGTCAGGCAATCAGCAGGGAACTCCATGGCTTGTGGGGGTGAGCCGCGATCCGTTGTGCTCCGAGGCATCCGCGTGGGAAGCTCGGCTCGGCTGGAACGTAAACAGGACGATTGACAGCCACCCCCCAAGGCAGGAAGGTCTCGAGGCCCTAGGGCATTGAGACGACACCGAGAGAGGGACTTGAATGACACTTGCGGTTCGAATGGGTCTTGTTGCGTTGCTTGTCGGCGCCGCCACCGGCTGCGCTGCGCGCAGCGACGATTTCTACGCGAAGGACGTGAAGGCGCTCCTCGAGACGAAGGGCCAGTCGGTCGCCGACTGCTGGGCCAACGTCCGTTCGACGGATCCCAACGCGGCTGGCACCGTGACCGTGACCTTCCGTGTCGAGGAAGACAGCGGCAACATCACGAACGCTGCGGTCGACGCAGCGCAGACCACGGCTCCCGAGCCGGTCAGCCAGTGCGTGGTCGCGTCCCTGCAAGGTCTCGCGCTGCAGCCCGGCGACAACCGCCCTGCCAACGCGACGTACACCTGGGAGCTGAAGGCCCCAGGCGCCCAGTGACAGCGCTCTCTAGCTGATCGACTCGCGGCGTTCGCGCTGCGACCCGCAACGACGCAGGCTTCGGCCTGCGTCGTTTCGTTTTGTGGTTCAGCCGTAGATGGTCTGGCGCGCGACTCCGAGCATCTCCCGCAACGTGGCGATGTCTCCAGGACCACCGATCACGATCAGCTGAGTCCCTGCGGCAATCGCCTCCGAGGCCAGCGGGTTGAAGCTCAAGCTGCCGTCAGGCATGCGCAGAGCCATCACCAGGAGGTTCGTGCGCTGACGGATGGGGATCTGGGAGAGCGTGCAGTTCACGAACGGGCTATCGCCAGGCATCTCGACCTCGTCGAAGCGCAACGCAGCGCCCTGCTGGCGCAACGTCTCGTCGAGGAAGCGGGTGAGCTTCGGACGCACCAGCTCACCCGCGAGACGCACCCCACCGATGTGATTCGGGCTCACCGTCGTGTTCGCGCCCGCCTTGAGCATCTTGGGCTGGTTCTCCGCCTCGACCACCTTGCTCACGATGCGCGCCTGCGCGTTGAGAGACCGCGCGGAAAGAGTGACGAAGAGGTTCTGGGGGTCGTTGGTCAAGCAGGCGACCAGACCCCGTGCATGAGCGATGCCCGCCTCGAGCAGCGAGTGATCTTCGGTTGCGTCTCCGATGACGTACAGCAGGCTGACGTCGAACTCCTGCTCGATGCGCTGGATGTGGTGCTCGTCCATGTCGATCACCACGAAGTCCACACCCGAGTTGACCAGCTCCCCCACGACCATGCGACCGGTGCGCCCCGCACCGGCGACGATGTAGTGATCTCGCAACGCCTGGATCCGCTTTTCCATCCTTCGCTTTCGAAATGCTTTACCGATCGCCCCTTCGACGAGCAGCGCCGTGAGCGTGCTCTGGAAGAACGCGATCGCGCCGATGCCGGCGATGATCAGCAAGCTCGTGACGACGCGCGCCGCCGGAGACATCTCCGGCAGCTCGCCGTACCCCACCGTCGAGACCGTGATGACGGCGAAGTAGACGGCGTCCGGCAGGCTGTAGACCTGCCCCGTCGCCAGCCACAGCAGCACCCCTCCCCCCACGGTGACCGAGCCGAGCACCAGCAGAGCGAACGCGACGCGGCGGAAGGAGAGGTGCAGCATGCGCTCAGCGACTGTACACGATCGCCGCGATCGTTCAGCGCATCAGACTTCGCGACGCGGCCTTTCGAGGCTCAGTCGAGTGCCTCGCGCAGCGCCGCCTCGAGCGTCGGATAGCGCCACTCGAAGCCGCGCTGGCGCATCGCTTCCGGAATCGCGCGCTGCCCGGTCAGCAGCGGAGTCGCCCCCTCCCCGAAGCGCAATTTCAGCGCGAACGCTGGGACCTTCACGCTGCTCGGGCGATGCAGCACGTCGCCAATACAGTCCGCCAGCTCGGCGTTGGAGACGGGCTCTGGTGCGGTGACGTTGATCGGACCGCTGAGACCCTCGTCATCGATGGCGGTGATCAACATTCGCACGCAATCAGTCAGGTGGATCCAGGAGACGATCTGATCGCCGCTCCCGATCGGCCCACCGGCGAAGAGCTTGAACGGCTTCACCATCTGCTCCAGCGCGCCTCCGCCCGAACCGAAGACGATCCCCAGGCGGGCGCGGACCACGCGCACTCCGAGCGGCTCGGCTTGCTGCGCGGCACCTTCCCAGGCCACCGTCACTCCCGCCAGGAAGTCGTCCCCCGCAGGAGCATCCTCGGCGCAGGCCTGCTTGGTGTCCCCGTAGTAGCCAACCCCCGAGGCGGTGACGAGCACTGCGGGGCGCTTTGTCGCGCGCTCGATCGCCTCCACCAGCAGCGTCGCGGGCACCACCCGGCTGTCCATCACCCGACGCTTGAACGCTTCGCTCCAGCGGGTGCCGATGACGGGCTCGCCAGCCAGGTGCACGACGGCGTCGCAGCCATCGACGTGGCGGAACCACTCCCCGGCGTGGTACGCGTCCCACTCCACGAGTTCCGCGCCCGGGGGGAGACCGGCGCCGCGTTTGCTTGTCTTGTTTCGAGTCAGCACCAAAACGCGATCGCCACGAGCGGTGAGCTGAGCTACCAATTCACTGCCGACAAACCCGGTACCGCCTGAAATCAGTATTGTTTTCACGCTTGAAGTCCCGTTCTATTGCTTTCGTCTAAAGTCCTATAGGACCGCACCTTCGAGGAGACCATGACCAGAAGCCCTGAACTTAGCTCCGCCAGCAAGACCCCCTCACGTGGACGTTCGGCAGTGTCTCGTGCACTCAAGGTGGGCTGCGTCGTCGGCCTGCTCGCACTTGGGACGGGCTGCGCGGGCAAACCCGCCGCGCCGTTCGACACGCTGAAGACGTCTCAAGCCACGGCGTTCCGTCTTCAGAACTATGAACCACCGGCGGCTGCACAGCCAACCGCTCAGCCTGGCGCCATCCCGGGGCTGCCTCCCGAGATCCAGCAGTGGGTCCAAGCGGGCGCTCAGGGGCTACAGCAGCTGATTCCGCCCGGATTGCTGCCACCCGGTATGCTCGGTGGCGCCACCCCGCAGACGCCACTCCAGGCGCAGCCGGACGCGCCGCGCTTCCCGACGAGTCAGCCCAACTTCCGCATCCTCAGCCAGACCCCGGTCATGGATGAGGACCTTCGCGAAGACCTGGGCAAGATCTTCGGCGACGACAGCAACTTCGACTCCACCCAGGCCAACTGCATGTACGCCGAGATGGGCCTCGCTTGGACGTCGACCATGGGCAACAACGAGCTGCTGGTGTCCTTCTCCTGCAACCGTGTCGAGGCGCGAGGCTTCGCCTGGCCGCATCCGAACACTGGCATGAAGCCGAACACGGTCAAGAAGCTGTCCGAGGTCGTGCAGAAGCTGTTTCCCCCCGGAAGCTGAATCTCGACCTCCGCGAGACGAAGCCCCACCGGCAGCGCTGGTGGGGCTTTTCTGTTCTGCGGAAGCAGGTTCGGGGGTGAGGAGCGCTCGAGGCTGGCTCGATCCTCAGCGTGAGCTTCACAGCCCCTGCTGGTACTCCTTCGGGATATCGCTATCGATGATCTTCGCGCCGATCAGCTCCGCGGCCTGCTTCGCCTGACTGTAGACCACCTGGTTGTGTAGCTTGAGCCCACCCGCGGAGAAGAAGTACGTGAAGAACTCGGTCTGCTCCTGATACTCGAAGATCTGAGTGAGTCGCGAGGCCTTGCTCACGCCCAGCGCGTTCAGCTCCTTCATGTCCACGATCGGCGTCACGACGAACATGGAGCTGCCGGCGATGGGCGATCCGCTCTTCGGGCTGGAGTGCCCCAGGTAGCGGTACTGCATGCGGTAGGGCTCCCCCGGCTTCGGATCCAGCTCGAGCAACGTGAGCTCGCCGTAGTCGCTCAGCATGCTGTTCTGGATCTCGCAGATCACGACCTGGATCTTGTCGTTCTCGTACAGGTCCTCGAAGACGTTGCGCCAGAACTTCGGCCATTCGTCCTTGGCCAGAGTCAACGTGTACTGTCCCTGAAACCGTTCCCCCACGGAAAATGGCTTCCCCTCGTTGGCGCGCATCCGCTGCAGCTTGATCAGGCCGAAGTGCCGGCTGGTGTCGATCATCACGTCGTTGAAGGCTCTGGCGACCTCGCCCGCATCGGCGTCGATCACGATGTTGTGCACGTCCCTCTTGATCGAGGTCCCGCTCTTGGGGTCGAGCGGAAGCACTTCCATGTTCTTCACCGCGGTCTCCCAGGCGCGCTCCTGTTGCGGCGACTCGCTTCGGCACGGCGGACCACAACCGACGGTTCCCGCCGCCGCAGAACAGGCGGCACACAGGGCGAAACGACCCAACCAGCGACTCCCTCTCGACATCTGCTCGTTCTCCCTCCATCACGCTGACGACCGGCTCGCGGTGCTGCGACCCCACGCTCGCGCCCAAGGCGCAGGTTCGCACGAAACCAGGAAAGCAGGCGAGTCTCGCTAGCCCTTCTTCTTGGTGTCTTCGATAAGCAACGCGGATTCCGGCATGGCAACAACGGTCTCCTGGTCGCTGGTTGCGAAACCTGGATCGGTGGTCTGGTTCCACCAGGC
>JAGQIY010001148.1 GCA_020430865.1 Myxococcales bacterium | reverse complement strand
TCCCTCGGCATCGTCCAGGGCATGCTGATGACCGCCGCCTTCACCTACATCGGGCTGAAGCTCGGCTTCGGTATCCCAGGTTCGACGATCGCCGCCATCATGGGGTTCGCGCTGCTGCGCGGGGTGGGACGCGGCGTATTCAAGATCAACGGCGCCGGCTCGATCGTCGAGAACAACATCAACCAGACGGTGGCCTCGGGGGTGAACACGGCGAGCTCCGGAGTGGTCTTCACGTTTCCGGCGCTGCTCATGCTGGGCAAGGAGTACACGCTCTGGACGGTGATCCTGGCGGCCGTCGCGGGGTCCTTCATGGGCATCGTGGTCATTATTCCCCTGCGGAAACAACTGATCGAGATCGAGCGGCTGAAGTTCCCGAGTGGACTCGCCGTGGCCACCATCCTGAAGACGCCTGGAGCCGGCATCCAGAAGGGGATCTTGCTGGCCACTGGCTTCGGGATCGCGATGGTCATCACCCTGCTAGGGCAGTTCCACGTGATCCCCGAGGATATCCCCGTCGGGCCCTGGCTTCACGGGTTGTTCGGGTTGAGCGACTCCAGCGCCATTGGCTTCGCGTTCTTGGGCACCACCTTCTACCTGTCGATGGCCAGCATCGGCGCTGGCATGCTGAGTGGTCGGGGCGGCGTGCCGTTCGCGCTGGGTGGCATCCTGGCCTGGTGGGTCATCGGGCCGTTCGCGGTGAGCCAGGGCTGGGCCCCGCCTGCTGCCAAGGGCGATGCGCTGGTGGGCGCCGTGTATGGGACGATGCTTCGCCCCACCGGGATCGGGGTCTTGATTGGAGGCGCACTCGCTGGGGTCGTCGCCTCCTTTCCTGCGATCAAGGGAGCTATCGGGAGCCTCTCTGCCGCCGCCAAGCTCGCGCGGGAAGGTGGCGGAGACGCCGAGGAGATGAGCCCCAATGCGCTCGTCATCGGCTTGATCGCATCACTGGTCGCGCTCTTCGCGGTGACCTTCATTGCTTCCCGAGACACCGGGGGCCTGCACGTCGGTCAGGCCTTCGCGGCGGCGCTGATCGGCGGACTCTGGATCATGGTCGCTGGGCTGATCGTGGCGCAGGCGACCGGAGCCACTGACATCTCTCCGCTCAGCGGGCTGGCGCTGATCGCGGTGACGCTGATGCTGGCGGTGACGAGCGGGAACGTGGTCCTGGCCATCACCATCGGAGTCGCCGTGTGTATTGCCACGGGGCAATGCGCCGACATGATGCAGGATCTCAAGACGGGGCACCTCGTGGGCAGCATCCCACGCAAGCAGCAAGTGGCTCAGTTCGCCGTGGCGTGGGTCGGTCCTGCGATCGCCATCGGCACGACGCTGTTGCTCTGGAAGGCGGGGCCGGACGGCACCGCCGGCTTCGGTCCGGCGTCCGTCGCCTGCCTGGAGAAGACCCCGGACTGTCTGCCCGCACCTCAGGCCTCGGTGCTCAAGGGGCTGATCGAAGGCGTACTCAAGGGCAACGCGCCGGTGGACAAGTACCTTTCCGGTGCAGGCATCGGCGCCGCGCTCTCCGCCTTCCCGATCGGTGGTCTTGGCGTGCTGGTCGGGTTGGCGATGTACCTCCCGTTCAGCATCACCCTGAGCTACGGCTTTGGCTGCGTGGTAGCGCTCGGCCTCGAGCGGGCCTTTGGTAGGCGTTTCACCGCGGATAAGACCGTGCCGCTGGCGGCCGGCTTCATCGTGGGTGAGGCGCTCACCGCGCTCGCCTATACGCTGGTCAAGGTACTGGGAGGCTGAGTGATGAAGATCGCAGGTTACATCGTGTTCATCGCGGGGATCTTCATCGCCAGCGCCTACGCTGCTCGCCCGGGCGAGCTGAGGCTACCCGAGGGCCAAGAGCCGACTCCGAAGCAGCGCCTCGTGGCCTGGAAGGACGCCGCACTGGCGCCGTTCTCCTTGGGACTGTTGCTGATGGTTGGCGGCGCCGTGCTGGCGCGCCGGCGTCCCGCGAGCAGCGGGGAGGTGGCGAGCCAGGAGGTCAAGAGCGGCGGCAAGCTGCCGCCGGAGGAGCTGCTGGCGCATCTCGCGGAGGCGCTCGAGCGCTTCGACACCAGCGCCCTCAGCGACTCCAACAAGGGACCCATCGCCGATCGTATCGAGGGCTTGCTGGAGGACGAGGTGGGGCAGTTTCTCGACGCTCGTGAAGAGCTGATCGCCAAGCTCGGACTGGCCAGGTTCGCGCAGATGATTGGCGACTTCGCCGCCTTCGAGCGCAACCTGGCGCGGGCTTGGTCTGCGCTCACGGACTCTGCTTACGACGAGGTGCCGCCCGCCATCGAGCGCGCCGGTGCCGCCCTGGGGCGCGCGCGCGAGGCCTTCGCGGCCTGATCCGGACGGGAACCAGCGCGCCTCACCCCCAGCTCCTGGTCCTCGAGCCTGGTTTGGGGGGGAGAGGACGGGGCTTCTCGTCGCCACGCCCCGACCGTAGATTGGTACGCATGAGCGGAAGCGGAAGCGGCGAGATGCGATGAGTCAGCGCTGGGTGCTCCATGCGGACATGGATGCCTTCTACGCGTCCATCGAGCAGCGGGATCACCCAGAGCTTCGAGGACGGCCGGTGATCGTCGGTGCCAGCAGTCCCCGGGGGGTCGTCAGCGCCGCCAGCTACGAAGCGCGGCGCTTTGGCGTGCGCTCCGCGATGCCAGGGTTTCGTGCGCGGGAACTCTGCCCTCAAGGTGTCTTCGTCGGCGGGGACATGCAGAAGTACAGCTTCGTCTCGCGACAGGTGCGTCAGGTCTTCGAGGAGTTCACGCCCGAGGTCCAACCCCTCGCGCTGGATGAGGCGTTCCTCGACGTGACTGGCTCGCTCGGTCTCTTCGGCTCGCCCAGGGAGCTCGCTCGAGCGCTGAAGCGACGAGTCCGCGAGGAAACAAACCTCGTCGTGAGCGTGGGCCTCGGGCCGAACAAGCTGGTGGCCAAGATCGCCTGCACGCAGTCGAAGCCCGATGGGCTCCTGGTCGTGGAGCCGTCGGAGGTCGAGGCCTTCTTGCGTCCCCTACCGGTCAGGCGCCTTTGGGGCGTCGGACCAGTGCTCGGCGAGACGCTGGCTCGCTACGGGATCCAGACCATCGGCGATCTCTCCGACTACGACTCGAGCTGGCTCGAGCAGCTGCTGGGGCGTCGTGCTCACGAACTCCAGGCGATGGCGCGCGGTGAGGACACGCGACCCGTCGAGAGCCAGCGCGCGCCGAAGAGCTACGGTGAGGAGAACACCTTCGAACGTGACGTCACCGAGCGCGAGCGGGTCTCCGCGGCGCTGACCGCGCACGCGGAGTCGGTTGCCGCGCGGATGAGAAAGGATCACTTCGCCGGGCGCACGGTGACTCTGAGAGCCAAGCTCGGGCGTCGTCGCGGCGTCCGAGCGGGGCGTACCAGCGCAGACGCAGAGCCAGTCTATCCACTGATCTCTCGCAGTCGCACGCTTCCCCAGGCTACGGCGGACGGGGCATTGATCCGACGCACGGCGCTCGAGCTGTGGGACGAGCTCGGGCTGCAGGAACCGGTGCGGTTGCTCGGTGTCAGCGTTTCCAAGCTGGAGCGGCAAGCGGCTGAACAGCTCGACCTGTTCGCTCCCCGTCCAGAGCTGGGGCGACCTGGCCTGGGCCAGCCGATGCTGGCGGAGCCCGGCCTCGACGTCGTCCGGGGCAAACGTCTCGGAGGCACACTGGACGCGATTCGTGAGCGCTTCGGGGACGGGGCGATCCGCAGGGCGGTGGAGGCGCCCCACAAGATCACCCACTCGAGCCAGATCAAGGCCGGACAGGAGGCGCCGATGGTGCGCGAGGAGAGGCGCACACGGGTGGTGGAGCTCGAGGACGAAGACGCTGGGGCTGATGAGGGCTGAGCTACTCGTACAGGTAGACCCGGGGCTTGGTCGAGCGCTGGCCATCCGGTTGGATCAGGATCAGGTCTGCCAGAGAGCCAGCCTGACCTGGGGGGGTAACGAGCTCGAGCTCCGTCGCGCTCTTGAAGATCAGCTGTGCGACCGCTCCGCCGAGGCGCGCGCGCGTATCCGGAAGGAAGTTGGAGCCTTCGACGCACAGGCGCTCTCCGCCGCTCGCAGTCCCGCGATTGGGCGTGACCCGGTCGATTTGCGCCGGCTCTACGGCCTCGAAACGGAACGCCTGCAGGGCGACGCAGCCCACGGCGCCTTCGTCCCGCAGCTCGATGTCGACCACACCGGGCTCGCGGTCGTCGGTCACGATCTCGATCAGCTTCGCGTCCACCCAGCGCGAGCTCTGGGGGCGCGCTCCCCCCATCAGCACTCGAGTTTCCTTGGAGAAATTAACGCCCCGGATCCTCACTCCGGTGCCGCCGCTGCAGGGCCCGCGTGGGGGCTCCACCGAGGTGATGGCGAGCACCCGTTCGGCTTCGGCGATGAGCTGCTCGGCTGGATCGTAGACCTGCAGAGACGCGGGCAGCTGACACCACTGGCCGTCGGGGTTGATCACGCGTACGTCGGTGAGCCCGACGCTGGGCAAGGCGGGTACCTGAACCACCAGGCGTTCGGCAGACCCCTCGAGCAACTCGAGCGGGAACTGCCCGGCGAAGACCGCGGCACCCGGTTGGAAGCCAGCGCCCTCGAGGGCGAGGCGGGTCGCCTGGCCCAGCGGCAGGCGAGACGGCTCGAGAACGTCGAGCCGTGGCGGCGCAGCGGGGTGGTACTCGAAGGCTGACTCGCGCGTCGTGCGCTGGCCGTCGGGGTTGTAGAGCGTG
>JAGQIY010001147.1 GCA_020430865.1 Myxococcales bacterium | reverse complement strand
CCTGCTAATCGCATCAAGCCGGGTCGACCGGCTTGACCCCAGGCAGGTTGCCCGAGCGGCCAATGGGAGCGGACTGTAAATCCGTCGGCGAAAGCCTACACAGGTTCGAATCCTGTACCTGCCACCAAGCGTTTTCGCAGGTCAAAGCATGTTTTTGGGGCCTCGAATTCCGAGGCGTGCCATGAACGTGCCAAATGGCTTGGCGCACAGCCTGGTCCCCGTCGAGGTGTTCGGGGTTGCTGGCCACCGAGGGGGCCAGGCGTTCGCCGCGAACGGATGGGCCTACGGAAAGCGTTCGCCGCGAACAGGTTGGCCTACGGAAAGTTGCTCGCCGCGAACAGGTGGGCCATCGGTTCGCGACGGACCGATTCCACCGAGGAAAACGGTCCGTCGCGGACCGAGGTGCTGCGCCGCGAGGAGCGTCACTATCGACCGGCTGCCTCGGCACACCCTTCCTCGGTCAGCCTGATGGCAAGTTCGTTCCGATAGGCCACACCGTCGCTGCGGACCCTCTCGTGGCTCACGAGCGCCGTCTCGACTAGACCGGCGGCGGCGAGCTTGTGGGCGGCTCTGCGGTAGGACTCGACACGGGATGGGCTGGCATCGGCTCCGCATACCTCGGTGAGGAGCGTGTATCGGGCGGTGACCTTCGCCCAAGGGAACCGCCAGCGGCTGCGGATGATCTCCTCGTCGGGAAGCCTCGTCCAGCTTGTCTCGCGTAGATGCTCGCGGATCTCGTCGGCGCTGAGCCAGCGTGTGACTTCGTAAGTGTTGGGCGAGGCGCCCAGCTTGGCTAGGATGTCTCTCTGTACTGCTCCGAATCCTCTACTCACACAACGGATCTTACCCGTAAGTGTTGGAGGAGCCGGCGGCTCCCAGGCCGGGGGCCTCTAGCCCTCAGCCACCGGCTCCACCGTGTCATCAGGGAAGACCACGACAGATCCGACACCAGCCAGCCACGGATATTGCTGGCGCAGTTGATGATTCGAGACACGCCACTTCGGCACCTCAACAGGCTCATTCGCGTCGAACTTGTCGAGCAGTGGATTGTGGACCGCTAGCGCGGCCTGAACCGTCTCGTACTGGCCGTCGGGGCTGACGAACACACGAGGGTCCAGCCCACGGTAGGTCGTGGCGCACAGACGCTCGTATATGCCGGGGATCACTACACCAGCGCCGTGGGAGACGTGGCCATCGGATCTCCTCGGTCGAGCCATCTACTTGATCCCGCCAATCGGAATCGCACGGGCCTGCCTCGCACGCCAACTCGCTTGCCCTGCACGCGATTTCGCAGCATCCTTACCGGCGGGTGTCTTCGCTGGTTCCATCTTGATGCCTCGAAGCGCCTGCATGAGAATGCCGTCCTG
Organism: Myxococcales bacterium; assembly: GCA_020430865.1. The sequence continues at coordinate 432 of JAGQIY010001147.1, read as the reverse complement.
CAAACGGATTTCAGCAAGCAGAGGGCTGGGAAACACGACACCTGACTTGTTACGGAACGTCTCCCCCTCCGAGGCGACGATGGCTTCGAGGTGTTCGATCCTGTCGGCAGCCTTCGCTGCCCTCGCGAGCAACTCAACCTCGCGAGCATCGGGTTCGAGATCCTGCATCTCCAGGTCGGCCAGGACGGCGCTGGTGAGCTTCTGTCCAGCGGACTCGGCGGTGGAGTTCGTTTGGGGCGCAGCGAATTTCATATTCCCAGTATGACCGTGTTCAAACATGTTGCGGCACATCCGATCTGGTAGATCTACCAGATGACAGATCTGTGAGCTTCTCAATTTTGAGAAGTGATCCCATATGGCCAGACCTTGGTCCGCGCGGAGTTCCGCGCAAGGGCCATGCCGGTCGGAGCTTCTCATGTCAGTTGTGACATG
>JAGQIY010000120.1 GCA_020430865.1 Myxococcales bacterium | reverse complement strand
CGAGTGGTTCGCGGCGTGTACTTCCGGAGGGAAATACGACTACACCTACGGCAGCACGCTGGACACCAGCGTCTGTCGTGACGCCGACGCCGACGACTACACCCAGTGGGGCCTCGCCGACGTCGGGAGCTTCCCGGACTGTCACTCCCCCGACGCGGCGTACTCGAAGCTCTACGACCTCAGCGGTCACGTCGCCGAGTGGGACCAGGGCTGCCAGAGCGACGACCCCGAAGCGCCCTGTCGCATCCGGGGAGGCAGCTACCAGCACCACGCCCACGGCCTGCGCTGCGACATGGGTCGCGCCCTCGAGTGGCCGCGCACCCGCCAGGTCGAGTCCGCCGGCTTCCGCTGCTGCGCGGACTGATCCGAGTCACAGGTCGAGCGGGGTCGCCTCGCCGAGTCCGTCCCAGCACCAGACGCCTTCGGCGTTTCGCGCGCAGAAATCGTCCGTTCCGCTCACCAACTCGGTGACGCCGCGGGGTGTCGCACGAATCGTTGGTGGCTGACCGGAACTCCAGCAAGAGAGATCTCCGGTATCGAGCAGAGCGCAACCCTCGGCGCGAGTCGTCGCTACCGCGACCGCGCCGCTGACCCCCTTCAGCGGGGAGGCGTCACCCACGGGCGCATCGTAGTTGGACGCGTCGAGCCGACCCCAGCAGCGAACCTCGCCCCCGCCCACGATGATGCACATCAGGGATCCCCCCGCGTGGCCGAACCGGGTCACCTCGGTCTGGACGTCGATCCGGGTGGGCTTCAGCGCCGTCTTGCCCTGCGCCGCCCCAAACAGCTCGGCCGGCGCGCGCCCCCAGCAGTAGACCGCGCCGCTCTCGCCGAGCGCGCAGGCCCAGCCGCCGCCCGAGGTGAGCTCCACGATAGGCTCGGGGAAGCCCTCCACACGCTGGGGCGGCTGAATCGGCTCGAACCCCGGCTTGCCGACAATTTCCCCGGGGTAAAGCCCCCAGCACCAGACCTCGCCAGAGTGAGTCAGGAGGCACGCATGAGCGTAGCCCATGGCGAGTTGCTGTACCTTACCGTGAAACTGCTCGACCTCGTGAGGGACCAGCGGTTCCTCGGCGCTGTTGGCTCCCCAGCACCAGACGTCGCTTCGCTCCGTCAGCCCGCAGGTGCCATACACCCAGGCCGACAGCGCGTGGAATCCGCGCGGTAACCCCTCAACGACGCGGGGGTTCTCTTCGAAGACCGCCTCGGCGTGGCCCTCTCCGAACGCGGAGTAGATCCAGCCCCAGCACGCGGTCTGGCCGTCGTCCCTCAGCGCACAGCCATGCGTCTCGTTCAGCGCTACGCTGGCTCGGTCGCTGCCTGGCGGAGAGCCGATCGCATCTCCCTCGGCCTGGCCGCAGGCGACGCAGGTCAAGGTGAGCACGATGAGGGAACGAGCGAGCTGGGGCATTCGACTTCATCTTACCGGATTGCGTAGCGAGAACGCAGCGCTGTCCTCGATCGCCTCCACGAGGGTGAGCCTGCCCCGACCTAGACCGCGACCTAGACCGCGACCTAGACCACGACGCGGAAGCTGTCCTGTCCGCGGGTCGAGCGCGCGCTCCACTCGGCTTTCTGCTTCCGATAAGCGTCGTTCAGCTCCGCGACCCGCTCGGGTCCGAGCAAGGCCTTTGCTCGTGGAAAGAACTCGGTCTCTTCTTCCCGCACGTGGTGATCGAGCAGCTGCAGCAGGGTCGCGGCGCTGGCCTGCCACTCGTCGTGATCGAAGGCCCGGTTGTCGAGGCGCTCGATCAGCATCTCCAGATCCCGCGCTTCGGCGTCATGGCGCTGGGCGATCTCCCGAGTCTCGACGTGCTCGCGCAGCAGCGGATACAGCACGTCCACCTCCGTGTGCTCGTGGGCGAGCAGGGCGTTGCGCAGCTTTGGCCAGAGCCGCTCGCGCTCCTTCGGATCTCCCGAGCGAGCGACCCGTTCGAGCAACTCCACCGCCTCGCGGTGCTCCTTCATCAACGTCTCGAAGATCCCTGTGAAGCGCCCCACGTCTGCGCGCGCGTCGTGCTTCGGCTTGCCGGTCTGATACAACGAGTTCTCCATCGTTCCTCCTTCGCTCTGGGCCGCGGGGACTCCGCGAGCTGGCCCGACCGGTTGAGGAGCAATGCGCATGCCGGAACTGTCTCCGCAGCATGGTACGGGTTTGGGGGTGAGGGAAACGCCTACGGTCTCTCGCTTGGTGGCGCAGGCTGAGGCTCGACTTCCCTCTCCCCCTGCTCGCCCTGATTCAGCTGCTCTCGGTATTCCTGGTAGCGCTCGTTCAGCTCCTGGGTGATCTGGGCGCCGAGGGCGCGCTGCGCCTTGGGGAAATACCCGGTCTCCTCGTCGTCGATGTGTTGCTCCACGATCTCGAGCAGCGTTTGCGCCGTGGATCTCCACTCGGGGTTGTCGAAGGAGTACCCGCTCAGGCAGCCGAGGATCACCTCGATCCTGCGAGCGGCCCCGTCGTTCTTCTTGGCCAGCTCGTGGGTAGCGGCGTGCGACCGCAGCAGCGGGTACAGCACGGCATTCTCGGCCTGCTCGTGGACGACGAGTTGCTGTCGAACGCGTGGAAAGAGCTCCTCGCGCAGATCGGCATCGTCCGTCAACGCGAGTCGCCTGAGGAGTTTCAACGTCGCGCGATGTTCCTTGACGAGCGTGTCGAAGATCCCTCCGAGGACCTTCAACTCAGCGTGGACACCGTCGACTCTCCGAGGCAGCCGCGACTCGACCTCAGTCAGTTGGCTCCGCATGATCTTCTCCAAGTGGTTCCTCCTTTCGGGTTTGGGGAACTCACGGGAGGGTGCAACGCGCGTGCCCTGACTAGAGCGAGAGTTGACGCGACGCGAGCGAGGCGCTCGTGTCCGTCGCGGCGTGCGCCCGAGACATTTGGCAACGGATGCGCCACGATGAACCGCACGGAAACAGATTTCGCTCAGCGTCGGGATGGGTCCTTGCCCAGCTCCTCTTCGTGGATGGCGCCGTCAGGCTGACCCGCGTCTGGCAATATCGCAGGCGCGCGATACGGCACACCTCCGTCGGGCTTCTCGGTGCGCACCGTCGGTTCCAGCGATACGTCCGCCGAAGGGTCCGTGTGGGCGCCATTCACCGACCTCGCTTGCTCCGGCGTGTTGCACGCGACGAGGCACAGCGGCAGGACCATCCATGTCGAGTCGAGTCTCATGCTTTCTCCTCACCCGGGTTCAGCAACCCTCGTGCCAGCGGTGGGCGACGGCCCTGCGCTGACTACCCGAGGCACGCCCCCTGCAAGCAGCCGGGGAACCATCGTGTTCCACCCGGAAATAGCTCTCGAGCTCATCCACGAGCGCCACACTCGCTGCCGCACGCCTTCCGTCTCGGGGCAGCCTTGCATGCTCCCGGGGGCGTAGCGTGCCGAAACAGGCGTGGAAGATTGCGCTCTGTGTCGCGTTGGCCCTCCCCAGCGTCTGGTTTCGCTGGTCGGCGACCCAGCTCTCTCCGTCACTCGGTGTACTGGTATTCGGAGGCGCGGTCGTGTCGGCGTCCTTCCTGCTCGCCTGGGCCGCCGAGGTCGCGCAGGTCGACGTCTCCGCGAGCCTCGCCACCGCGGTGCTGGCGCTGATTGCCGTTCTGCCAGAGTACGCGGTGGATCTGTACTTCGCCTTCACGGCAGGCGAGCGCCCCGCGTACACCGCTTACGCAGCAGCCAATATGACCGGAAGCAATCGCCTGCTCATCGGCGTCGGGTGGCCACTGGTGGCGCTGCTGTTCGCCATCGGCCTGCGCCGGCGAAAGCGTGATGTGCGGCCAGTGAGGTTGCATCCACGGCGCCGCCTCGAGCTTGGCT
>JAGQIY010001146.1 GCA_020430865.1 Myxococcales bacterium | reverse complement strand
GGGTACGACGGACGGCTCACCCGTTCACGGCTCGCGTGACTGAAGGCGAGCGTCGCCAGTTCTCGGGTCTCTTCGGGGTCGTCGTCTTCCAGGCTCGCCTTCGCGATGTCGGTCAGGCTGAGTTCCTGATCGTCGACGGCCGGCACCGCAGCCAGCCGAGGCTTGCTGGGTTCGCCGTCTTCGGGGTCCAGCGGTGGCGCGTCGAGCAGGTCGTCGGCGACGGGGTGATCGTCGGCGAACGCGTGAGTCACCGTCGCGTCTGCGAAGGCTTCCCAGTCGAGTTCGGGTCGGTGCGCCACTGGCCAGGCGCTGAGCAGTGCTTCCATGGGATCCGGGAGTTTGGCGTCGTCGGACATCACTCCGCCTCCCGGGTGTGACCCCGTTTCTCGAGAAACGTTTGCAGCTTCTTGCGCGCTTCGTGGACTCGCCACGCCACGGTGCCTTCGGGGCAGCCCAGGATCTCCGACGCCTCGGCGTGACTCAGGCCGTCGATGGTCACGAGGATCAGCGTCGTGCGCAGCGTCTCACTGAGGCTGTCGAGGCCCTCCGCCAGCATGCGCGCCGCCTGACGATCGGCAGTGAGCTCCGCTGGGTTGCCGATGGTCACACGGGTCTCGACCATCGCGCCCTCGACGCGCGGGTCATCCACGCTGGGCCCGGTGCGCCGCGTCTTGCGTGAGCGAATGGTGTTCAGCGAGAGGTTCACGGCGATGCGGTAGAGCCACGTGAAGGGCTCACTGCGACCGTCGAAACGGTCCAACGCCCGATAGGCGCGAACGAACGCATCTTGCGTGACGTCCTCCGCCTCCGCAGCGTCTCGCAGCATGTGAGCTGCCAGACGATAGATGCGTTTCTGATGTCGCCGAACGAAGGTGCCGAACGCTTCTGCGTCGCCCTCTCTGGCTGCGTCGACGAGCTCGCGATCCGTCCTTTGGGGCATGCGTTTGTGCGCGAGATACATGCACGGTCACCGGCAAAGTTACAGGTTGAGCCGGGCCGAATGGACCAGCTGGTCCTCGCTCGCGGCGCTGAGGAGCGAGACGAGCGAGAGGCGTTCCGCACTTGGCGACGATGGCCGCAGGGCTTGAGTGGCCCCTTTCGTGGCCTCCCAACGGGTTGCGGCTGACGATAGTTGAGCACCAGGCGATTGGACAGTCGGCGCGCGCGAACCTTGGGTGCCTTCTTCGCCCTGGCGAGCGCTCCGCCTTGCCGAGCACTCCGGGTGCGCCGTGGAAACACCGCGCAGGTTGCTTCCGGCGTGCACCCGGAGTGCTTGCTAGTACAAGAATTTCGGAGGTTTACGCGGGGGAGGGCGCGCTCGGGCTCCGGCAAGGGGAACACTCCGGGTCCGATCTGAGTTCGCCGCTCGTTGGGCTGGGGTGGGGGCGTTTCGTGGAACACGAGCAAATACGAAGACGACCGGGGAGAAGAGCCCGAGCCCAGCGAGACGGTGGGCGTGGGGCGCAGGATGACCTAGCTATGGAGCCGGGCCGCCACGGCCACGATTGGAATGACGATGAGTGTGAGTGAAACGACCGAGCCCCGCGCCGCGGCGGGGGGCACCGCGCAGCCGACGGAGTCCGAGGCAGCCGGCGGCACCGTGGACGAGACAGTGCGCGAGCTGGAGCGGGAGCTGCGAGCTCAGGGCGTCCAGCGCTGGTTGCGGCGGGGCCTGCTGGTGCTCGGCGCGGTGGCGCTGTTCGTCGCCTTCCGGGTCTACAAGTCCGTCGGCGCTCCTCCCCCCAAACCCCGTTTCGAGCTCAAGGCCCTGGAGAAGCGCGATGTCATCGAGCAGGTGCAGTCGACGGGCAACGTCAAGCCGCTCACCGAGGTCCAGGTTGGAGCGCAGGTGTCGGGGCGCGTGGTCAAGGTGCTGGTCGACTTCAACTCCAAGGTCGAGAAGGGTGATCTCCTTGCGGAAATCGATCCGCAGCTGTACGGCGCGCAGGTCAGTCAGAGCGGCGCTCAGCTGAAGGCGTCGAAGGCCGCGCTGCAGCGCGCGAAGGCCAGCCTCGCCACCGCCGACGCCAACCTCCAGCGCGCGCAGAAGCTGTTCGATTCTGGCCTCTCGTCCCAGGCCGAGCTCGACCAAGTGAAAGGTACGCGAGACGTGGCCAAGGCAGACGTGGCCGCGGCCAACGCGCAGATCGGTCAGATCCGCGCACAACTCAGCAGCGCCCGCACGACCCTCGCCTACTCGAAGATCTACTCGCCCATCGACGGCGTGGTGATCAATCGCTCGGTGGACCCCGGGCAAACCGTGGCTGCCAGCTTCTCCGCGCCGGTGCTCTTCGTGATCGCGCAGGACCTGCGCAAGATGCAGGTCCTCGCAGAGATCGACGAGGCCGACGTCGGACGTCTGGAGGAGAAGATGAAGGCGGAGGTCGTCGTTGATGCTTTCCCTGGGGAAAAATTCGGCGGGCAGGTCAGTCAGGTGCGCTACAGCCCGAACAACGTGCAGGGCGTCGTGACGTACTCCGCGGTGATCGACGTCGACAACCCAGAGCTCAAGCTCCGACCGGGCATGACGGCGACGGTGACCATTCGCACCCGAGAGGCGCTGGGGGCCGTGGCGATACCCAACGCCGCCTTGCGCTTTCGTCCCCTGGAAGCGGGCGAGCCGGGGCAACCCCCGAAGCCCGTGGTGCCGAAGACGACGCTCGAAGCCAAGCAGGGAAGGGTCTACGTCGTGGACTCCCAGACCCCCGTCGGGCAGGAGACCTTCAAGGAGCTGATCGTCGACATCGGGATCACGGATGGTGTGTGGACGGTGCTCGAGTCCGACCAGCTCGCTCCCGGCGCCGAGGTGATCGTCGAACAACGCGACGCCAAGCAGGAGAAGGGCTTCAAGCTCTTCTGAACAGCGATGGCTCTGATCGACATCCGAGGCGTCAGCAAGGACTACGCTACGGGCCCCGAGGTGGTGCGGGCGCTGGACGGCGTCGACCTCAGCATCGGCGCCGGAGAGTTCGTGGCGATCATCGGCGCGAGCGGTTCCGGCAAGAGCACGCTGATGAACATCCTCGGCTGCCTCGACCGTCCCACCCGGGGCACCTACACGCTCGCCGGAGTCGACGTCGGGCAGCGTTCTCCGGATGCGCGCGCCATCGTGCGCAACCGGCTGATCGGCTTCGTCTTCCAAGGCTTCAACCTGCTGCCGCGCACCACGGCGCTCGAGAACGTGGAGCTGCCGCTGGTCTATCGAGGTATTTCCGCAAGGGAACGGAAGAGGCGCGCCATCGGCGCCCTGGCCAAGGTCGGCCTCGCGGATCGCCTGACTCACACCCCGGCTCAGCTCTCGGGCGGCCAGCAACAGCGTGTGGCCATCGCCCGCGCGCTGGTCACCGACCCTCCGCTGCTCCTGGCGGACGAGCCCACTGGCAACCTGGATACCCGCACGAGCTACGAAGTGCTCGCGCTGCTCCAGGAGCTGGTCAGCGTGCGCGGCTTGACCGTCGTCCTGGTAACCCACGAGCCCGACATCGCGGCTTGCGCCGGACGCGTGGTGACGGTGCGCGATGGCCGCATTCAGCTGGACGAACGTAGCCTCGAGCCCGCGCGCGCGGCGCGCATGCTCGCACGCCTGAACTCCGCCGATCCCGAGTCGGCGGCGCAGGCCGAGTCGGGGGACTGATGCTGCGCGCTTCGGTGAAGATCGCCTTCTCGGCGCTGTCTCGCAGCTGGCTTCGCTCGCTGCTCACGACGCTCGGCGTGCTGATCGGTGTCGCGTCCGTGGTGGTGGTCACGGCGCTCGGACGCGGGGCCCGTGAGCGGGTCGGCGATCAGATCGAGAGCCTGGGGTCGAACTTGCTGTTCGTCTGGAGCCAGCCCGTCGCGAAGAGCGGTGTGCGGACGGCGCCCATCGGACTCACCGACGCAGATGCGTTGGCGATCAGCCGCGAGGCGACGGCAGTGGAGCTGGTCACGGTCTACTCCGACGCCAAGGCTCAGGTCATCAGCCCCTACGGCAACGACCAGATCCAAGTCTGCGGAGTCGACACCAACTACCTCGGCGCGCGCAAGTTCGAGGTCCTCCAGGGCCGCATGTGGAATGCCAACGAGGAGCTGGTCAAGGCCAAGGTGGTGTTGATCGGGCAGACGGCGGTCGACAAGTTGTTTCCGGGGCAAGATCCCATCGGCCACTACATCCGCATCGGCAAGCACCCGTTCCGGATCATCGGTACGCTCAAACCCAAGGGTCAGTCGCCCTTCGAGGATCAGGACGATCGCATCCTGATGCCCATCGGCTCCTGGCGGGCCCGGGTGAACCCGACGCTCGGCAATCGGGTGCAGTTGATCATGGCCACCGCCAAGAGTGAGGCGCACACGGAGGCTGCGGTGCGCCAGGTCGAGGCGATCCTCCGTCAGCGCCACCGCATCGCTGAAGACGAGGAGAACGACTTCCAGGTTCGCACCCAGGACGCGTTCAAGCAGGGCCAGGAGGCGATCTACGGCGTACTCACGCTGCTCTTGCTGACGGTGGCGGGCGTCAGTCTGTTCGTCGGTGGTGTGGGCGTGATGAACATCATGCTGGTGAGCGTCACCGAGCGCACCCGTGAGATCGGTATCCGGATGGCGATCGGTGCGCGGCGCGCCGATATCCAGATACAATTCCTTGCGGAATCTATTGCGCTGACCCTGCTCGGCGGTGTCGCGGGCATCGGCCTCGCGGTGGGCGTGATCGAGCTGATGAAGCGCAGCCTCGGCTGGACGATGGTGCTGAGCGGAGACGCGGTGATGACCGCGATCTTGACCAGCCTGGTGATCGGGGTGGTGTTCGGGTTCTTGCCGGCGCGGCGCGCGGCTCACCTGGACCCCATCGAGGCGCTGCGTCATGAGTAGCGCGGGCCGTGGGAGGGGCAGGGGGTGAGGGGGCTGCGCTACCTGCTGACGACGTTCAGCCTCGCGGTCGGTGCGGTGCGCAAGAGCGGCCTGCGCGCCATCCTCACGGCGTTCGGCATCCTGATCGGGGTGGCCGCGGTTACCATCGTCGTGGCGCTCGGGGAGGGCGCCACGCGCGCCGTCAGCGGGGCCATCGATAGCCTGGGGGAGAATGCCTTCGCGGTGATCCCCAGGGAAACTGCCCAGAGCGGCGCGCGAGGCAATTCGCTGCCACCGCTGACCGAGGACGACGGCGAGGCGCTGGTGCGCGAAGCGAGCAGCGTCGTCTACTCCGCGCCGCTGCTCTCGAGCTTCAACCAGGTCAGCTTTCGTGACAACAACACCGCGGCGCAGGTGATCGGCACCAACCAGAGCTTCTTCACGGTGCGCGCCTGGAAGGTCGCCGACGGCGCGCTCTGGCCCCCCGAAGCGGACTCCATCGGAGGCAATCTGTGCCTGATCGGCAGCACGACGGCGAAGGAGCTGTTCGCCGACGGCGATCCCATTGGTCAAGTGATCCGGCTCGGGCGCACGCCGCTGCGCATCGCGGGGGTGCTGGAGTCCAAGGGACAGAGCCCGTTCGGGCAAGACCAGGACAACGTCGTGGTCCTGCCCATAGCGACGATGCGAGCGAAGTTCCTGCCGACCCCGCCCGGGCAGGTGCAGCGCCTGCTGATCGGCGCCGAGCCTGGCGCCAACCCCGATCGGGTCAAGCGCGAGGCCACGGCGATCCTGCGTCAGCGTCATCGCCTGCAAGAAGGCGCCGAGAACGACTTCCGCATCCGCAGCCAGGAAGAGTTCCGCGAGATGCAGCAGAAGGTGTTCGGTGTTCTGGAGGTGCTCTTGCTCAGCGTGGCCGCCGTGAGCCTGTTGGTCGGCGGAATTGGCGTGATGAACATCATGCTGGTGTCCGTCGCCGAACGCACTCGAGAGATCGGCATCCGGATGGCCATCGGCGCTCGTGAGCTGGACATCCTGATCCAGTTCCTGATCGAGGCAGTGCTGTTGTGCTTGCTCGGCGGCCTCGCGGGCGCCCTCCTCGCCTCGTTCGCGGTGTCCGCTGCTGGGCGCGCCCTCGACTGGGACATGCACGTCTCGCCGCGCGCGCTCCTGATCGCCCTCGGGACGAGCAGCGTGGTCGGAGTGTTCTTCGGTTTCTTGCCGGCGCGGCGCGCTGCGCGCCTCGATCCGATCCAGGCGCTGCGCCGCGAGTAGTCAGCCGACGCTGGCGCGGTCAGCGCAGCACCACCAGGCGCACCTCGCCTCGCATGGGGTCGTCGGTGTTCTTGTCTCGCATGCTTGCCTGGACCTTGAGGCTACCCCAGATGGTGAAATCGCCGAGGTGGTGATCACCGTTCGTGAAGCGGACGTGGAAGCCCTGGATGACGCGTTGGGCCTTGAAGCGAGGCGTGTGCTCCCGCTGCTTGTCCGTCGTCGTGTAGGTCTCGAGCGCGCGTACGGCGTCCTTCGGCAGCAGCAGGTACTGCACCCGCGCGGTGAAGTCGAAGCCCGAGTCGTCGCCGAACGTCACCTTGATGCGCCCGGCGTGGAGCTCGGGCACGATGCCCACTTCGCGAACGTTCCGATCTTCACCGCGACGATTGGCGAGGTCGAATCCCGCGAGGACGAACACCTTGTCCTTTTCCGCGTGGATGGGGAGTGAGCAGGTGATGCGGCAATCGTTGCGTGAAGCCTCATGCAGGACGTTCGCGGCAACGCGCTTGAAGTGGGCTCCCATGACGAACTTGTCACCGCCATCTCGATCCGAGAAGCTGTAGTGCAAGCGGCTCGGAGCCTGCCAGAGTCCGATGCGCTTGATCTCGTGGTCGTCGCCTCTGAAGTAGAGGTTCACGCCGGACAGTGCGACGGGACTGGAGAGCTCGCGGCTGGAGGTGGAGCCCGAGCCTCGGGCGCTGCCGCCGATGGTGAAGCTCTTCGACAGCCCGCTCGCGACGGTGGCGCCCAACACGAGGATCAGGAGGAGGGGACTTGCGATGAGCCAGGGCCTGGCGCGTTGGTACCGGTCGTTCGACATCGTGCTGCTCTCTCCGCTTCCCGCGTCGGCGGCTGACGCTTGCTGCCTGGAGCATGCGTGCGCAGGTCCGGGGTTGCTTGAGCGGGGCTTGAGCAAAGCCTGAAGGGCGCGCGGCGGCGGACGCCCGGGCACCGTACGGCGCGCCTCACCCCCAGACCGTGAGGATCCGTCGAGCTGAGCTGGACCAACGCAGAAGAGCCACCCCGGATGGGATGGCTCTCGAGGGTGTGCGCGGGAGCGCGGCTATTTCTGGTTGCCCAGGGCCTTCTGCAGCAAGTCGCCGAGGGTGCCGAACTTGCTCTCCGCGGCGACCTTCTTGCGGTAATCGCGGTGCGCTTGGCGCTCCTCGTCCTCGCTGAGCGCGCGGATGCTGAGCTTGGGTTCGCCGCGCCGCGGGTCCAGGTCGATCACCTTGGTGCGGATCTTGGACTTGGCCGGGAAGGCCTTGCGCAGATCGGTGCCGCGCTCGGTGCCCGTGTGGCCGGCTGGGACGAAGCCGCGTGCCGCGCGACCGGTGACGCCGAGGACGCGCACCACCAGACCCGCCGACTCCGCCTTCACCACCTCGACGTCCAGCTTGGCGCCCTTGGTGATCTTCTGCGGCTGTTCATCGGCCTGTTCCGCGCTGGGCGCTGGATGTAGCCCGAGCTTCTTGTGGCGGCGATCGAAGTTGTGGATCACGACCTCGATGTCCTGACCCTCTTCGAGGACCTCCTTCGGATGGGAGACGCGAGTCAGCGACAGGTCGGCGACGTGGATCAGGCCCTCGACGCCGTCAGCGAGCTCGACGAAGGCGCCGAAGTCGGTCAGCTTGGTGACCTTGCCGGCGTGCTTGCTTCCGGGAGGAAACTTTTCCTTCGCCTCGGCCCAGGGGTCGCTGATCAGGGCCTTGCGCGACAGCCAGATCTTGCCCTTCTCGTCGATCTTCGTGATCTGGACGTCGACCTCGTCGCCGGCCTTGAGCAGCTCCTCCATGCGAGCGCGCGGATCGTGGCTCGCCTCGGAGATGTGGACCAGACCCTCGAGGTTCTCGGCCTCGGGCAGAGCCACGAACGCGCCCCACTCGACGACGGTGCGCACGACGCCCTTCATCACCTGACCCTCGGTCAGCGTCTCCAGCGCCTTCTTGCGACGCTCGTGAGCCTCTTGCTCGAGCATTGGCCGGCGAGTGACGACGACGTCACGCCCTCCCTTCTCGAACTGGACGATCTTGAAGTCGAGCACCTGACCCACGAGGCCGACGAAGTTGGCGCGGGTCGGGTGCAGGTCCATGCCGCTCGCCGGAGCGAAGGCGCGCAGACCGCCCAGGCTGACCTCGACGCCGCCCTTGATCACGCCGGTGATCAGGCCCTTGACCAGGTTGCCTTCCTTGGCGGCTGCCTCCAGGGAGGGCTTCACCTCTTCTTCCCGGAGCGGCTTGCGAGTCAGCACCACCAAGCCACCGCGGGAGCCGTCGTTGTGGACGCGCGCGACGAAGCGATCGCCGACCTCGGGCACCAGGTCGTCGGGCTCCATCTCCGAGCGATCGAAGATGGCGAGCGCCTTGCCCGAGAGATCGATCATGATGGCCGTCTCGAGCACGGCCGTGACCTTGCCGAAGACCTCCTCTCCCATGTGGAAAGGCGCGCGATCCGTCGCAGGACGCTGCGCGGCGTCGTTGCTCTCGGGCTTCTTCTTCTTCTTGCGGCGACGGCGGCGCTTCTTCTTGTCGCCTTCACCTTCGCCTTCTGCGGCGGTGGGCGAGCTGGCTTCCGCGGCAGCTGCTTCGGAGCCTTCGCTTGCCCGGGCACCACCCGCGCTTGCTGAGGGGGCTCGTTCAGGCGGCGCGGCTGCTGCGTCGCCGGGTGCCACCGCATCCAGCGTTTCCGTGGCCGGCGCTTCCGTGGCCGGCGCTTCCGTGGCCGGCGCTTCCGTGGCCGGCGCTGTCGATGCAGACGCTCCTGCGTCCGCACCCTCCACGGGCGCAGCTGCATCAGAGCCTTCAGCGACCGTTCCGGACGGCGGCGTGGCCTCGCTGCTCGAGTCTACGGTTTGCCCAGCGCTGCTCGTTGCATCGCTGGACGCGTCGGGAGCGCCAGCGTTCTGCTGCTGCTCCTGCTCTTGATTTGTTTCGTCGGACGCCATGGCGAACCCAAAGGTAGATGCCGCCTATATCGCGCCTCTTGGCAGCTGCCAATCAGCCGGCGCGCTTCACGGGATGGATGAACGCTTTTTTTTGTGACGACAGCGCCGCGCGGCGTCGGAGCGATCGCTTCCTCTAAGTAGCTCAGCGCGCGACGGGAAGGCGACGATTTTGACCACCGGAGCGATCAATCGTGAAGCCAGCGCCTGCGCGCCCTTCATGTGTGGCATCCACGGCCTTCGCCAGCTCTTCGGCAACCGCCTGAAAAGCTTTCGCGATCGAGGCGCCGGGTGACGCCTGCACCACGGGCGTCCCAGCGTCGCCCCACTCGCGAACGCTGGGCTCCATCGGGATCTGTCCGAGCAACGGCGCTTCGGCGTGGTCAGCGACCTTCTGTCCGCCTCCAGAGCCGAAGATCTCGTGACGCTTGTCGCAGCCGTCGCAGACGAAGTAGCTCTCGTTCTCGACCACGCCGAGCACCTTGATGCCGACCTTCTGCGCCATCGACACGCTCTTGTAGACGTCCATCAGCGCGACTTCTTGGGGCGTGGTCACGATCACCGCGCCGGTGGTGGAGACGCGCTGCGCCAACGTCAACGCCACGTCGCCAGTGCCGGGGGGCAGATCGAGCAGCAGGTAGTCCAGGTCGCCCCAAGCGACGTCTTTCAAGAACTGCAGCAAGGCTCCGTGGAGCATCGGGCCGCGCCAGACCACCGCGCTCTTCGGGTCGTCGAGCAGGAAGCCGATGCTCATCAGCTTCACGCCGAAGCGCTGCAGGGGCTCGATACGCTGTCCATCGCTCTGAGGACGACCGTTGATGCCGAACATGGTGGGCACGCTCGGCCCGTAGATGTCCGCGTCGAGCAGGCCGACTCGCGCACCCATGCGCTTCAACGCCAGCGCGAGGTTCGCGGCGACGGTGCTCTTGCCAACGCCGCCCTTGCCGCTCATCACCAGGATCACGTTCTTCACACCTGGCACCGGGTCGTCGGCGCCGATCTCGCGCCCCTTGGCTTCGACCTGCCAGTCAATTTCCACGTGGGTAACCCCAGGCAGCTCCTCGAGCGCCTTGCGGATGGTCTCGGATAGCTGCTCCTTGCCCTCGTATGCGGGGTTCGAGAGCTTCAGCGGTACCGTCAAGCGACCGCCGTCGCTGCGCACACGCCCCAGCATCCCAAGCTCCGCCAAGCTCTTGTCGAGAGCCGGTTCCTTGATGGTGGCGAGCACTTGCAGGGCTTGTTCGTCGAGACTCGGCATGGCGCTGGGACCGTAGTGCCAGGGCCGAGGGAAGCAACCGAGAAGCGGGGTGTCTCGTTCGGTTTGTCGGGGGTGAGGCGCGACGAGGAGTTCCTACAGCTGACTGAGCAGCCAACCGAAGAGCGCGCCCAGGGTGACTCCAGTCACCGCGATCCACGCCACTGGCGACGGCCGCTTGCCTGGCGTGGGCACCCAGGTCGAAGCCTGGCGTTCCACGAGCTCTTGCTCGAAGTGGTCGCTGGTCAGCGGGAGTGCGTCCTCCACCAGCTGTGGCGTGGAAGGCGGTTTCGGGAAGCTCGGGTTCATCAGCTCGTAGTCGCTGAGATCACTCGCTCTGCCGCTGGGCACGGAGATGCGGACGCCGCTCTCGCGGGCGTTCGGCGCGTCGCGCTCCAGGGCGTCAGCCTCGACGGGTGCCTGGTGGCGGCGCACGAGGGGGATCGGGTTGGCGCTGCGGCTCGGAGCGAGGTCCGTGGACAGGGCGAGCCCCAGCCTCGCGAAGGGCTCCAGCTGACGCGCGAATTGCTCCGCCGTTGCCGGGCGATCGTCGGGGTTCTGGCTCAGCGCGCGCTCGATGCACGCGATCAACGTGGGATGGAGCTCGGGAGCGCGCAGTGAGAGCGGTACCCAGTCGGCCTGTGCGACACGCAGCATCAAGCCCCGCACGTCTGGCGCGCTGTAAGGAGCTTCACCGCAGAGCATCTCGTAGAGCACCACGGCTGCGGCGTAGATGTCAGCGCGGCCATCCACTTCGCGCCCCAGTGCCTGTTCGGGGGCCATGTAGAGGGGCGTGCCGAAGACGAGCCCACCCTCGCTTCGCAGGCTGGCGAGGGGGTTCACGCCTTGAGCAATACCGAAGTCGAGCACCTTCACCAGCGGGCGATCGGGTGCGGGATGAGTGACCAGGATGTTCGCGGGCTTGAGATCGCGGTGCACGATGCCTTCGCGGTGCGCGGCTCCAATCCCCGCGAGCACCTGGAGCATCAGCTCGCAAGCGTACGTGGGACTGAGGGCTCCGCGACTGGCAAGGATGTCCGACAGGCTCTCGCCGTGGAGCAGCTCCATCACCATGAAGGTGCTGCCGTCTTCCGTCGTGCCGAGGTCGTGGATGTCGACCACGTTGGGGTGGGCGATGCGGGCTGCCGCGCGCGCTTCGGAGACGAAGTGACTGCGCACGTCCGTTCGTCGGGAGAGGTCCGCGTGCAGCAGCTTCAGCGCCACGCGTTTGCCCACGAGCAGGTTCTCCGCCTCGAACACCTCGGCGGCGGCGCCGCTGCCCAAGCGCCGCAACAGGGCGAATTTGCCTTGGATCACACTCCTGGACCCCAGCTCCCCCAGGGACCCGGAGTGCTCCCGCTTGGCCCCCGAGTGCGGGCCAGGGACGGACCCGGAGTGTTCGATGGCGTGCTCACCCGACTCGACGACCGGACCTGCTGGGGAGCGACTGATTCTCTCGACGGCTACCACGTGACACCTCCGGTGGTAGCGAACGGTCAGTACCCGCGAACCTTGAGCGCCCCCCGAAGCTTTCGACGGATGGACCCGGAGTGTTCGACGGATGGACCCGGAGTGTTCGTAACCTACGGAAGTTAGGGACAAAAGCAAAACGGCGCGCTCCGAGGAGCGCGCCGTTTCGCGAGTGTTGGGTGGCTCGATCAGCCGCCGCTGCTCGCCTTGCCGCTCGCGCTTGCAGAGGCGTTGACGGAGACGCTGACCGAGGCGCTCGCCTCGACCGACGCCTGAGCCTTCGCGACCAGGTTCGCGCCGAACTTCGCGACACAACCAGCTGCGCCAGCCACTTCACCAGCCACGTCGATGAAGCGGGCGGAGAAGTCGGCCGCCGCGTCCACCGCGAGCTCGCCTTGAGCCAGCACGTTCAGCAGTGCCGGCAGGTTCGCTTCGAGAGCCGCCACGAAGTTCGCGTCGACGTTGCCCTCGAAGTTGAAGATCACCTTCGGCGGGGTGCACTCGGCCTTCAGGCTCGCCTGGCCCTTGCAACCTGCCTGGCAGTCGGCGTCGAGGTCGCACTCCGGCGGCTCCAGGTTGGCCTCGCACTTGGGCGCGGTGGCCGTGCCCTTGCACTCGCCCTTGCACTTGACCTCGGCGCCGCAGTCGACGTCGACGTTTGCGTCGAGCTTGCACTCGCCCGTGCAAGTACCGCTGCACTTCGCACTGGCCGCCGGCTTGGTACAGCTGCCCGTACAGGTTCCGGAGCAAGTGCCCTGACACTTGGTTCCGCCCATCCCGTCATCAACCATAGCGCTGCAGGTGCCCTCGCAAGTGCCGTCGCAGGTGCCTTCACAGCCACCTTCGATGGTTCCCTCGCAGGTTCCCTCGCAGGAGCCTTCGCACGTCGCGGCGACCTCGGCGGTGCCCTCACAGGTGGCGCCACCAGCGCACTGGCCCTCGCAAGAGACGCTGAGCTCGCCGGGATCGCAGCGGGCTTCGACGCTGCCTGGGGTGCACTCGCCCTCGACGGAGCAGCTGGCTTCACAGTTCAGCTGAGCCTCGGCGGCGACTTCGCACTTTCCGCCTTCAATCGT